>NZ_JANRHH010000004.1 GCF_030433435.1 Polycladomyces subterraneus | reverse complement strand
TTTACCCAGTGGGAGAGATTGGTTCGCCACTGGAACCTCATACCATGACGTACACAGGAACAAACCCACTACCAGTGGGATGAGCACCGCTCATATGTTCGATTATACAGCGAATTGGTTTCTCTTGCCATCCCCAAAAGGGGGATGCCGAGCAACGCCGTCTTTCATCCTACGATTGAAACCGTAGGCTTTCAGGAGGCTTTATCTGTAAAACCGTGCAAGATTACATCAATACCATTCGATGGTCAACTATGGTAGCGGAAATCAGTTCGTGTCTGGTAACTCCTAACTTGATGAGAAGAGTGGCTTTTTTCCGGCGAGCGTCCTTTGAGCGGTTTCGTTACAGAGAGAGTAAGTTGCTCGATTGAAAATAGTGCACCGGTTCCGTGGCAGATGAATTTACGGTACTTTGCCAGCAACTATGCCCTCTGTTTCTTACAGGAAACGGGCGCTTTTTCTTCCCTTCCCCCTTATCCCCAATCATGATTCGGGGCCTGTCTGAATATGGTTACCAGAGAGGATGGGACAAAGGAGGAGGGAATGTGACGCAGCATGGGCATTGGGTGGATGTGGACATCAGGGAGGTGTTGGACCATTTCGCAGTCGACCCGACAACCGGTTTACGTACGTCCGAAGCGAAGCGGCGGTTGCGGCGGGTTGGAGCCAACCAGCTGACCGAAGGACAGCGCATCTCCCCGTTGGTATTGCTGTTGAATCAATTCAAAGATTTCATGGTGCTGGTCTTGCTAGCTGCTACGCTGGTGTCCGGCTTATTGGGTGAATACACGGATGCAATTGCGATTATCGCTATTGTCGTCCTCAACGCGGTGTTGGGATTTGTTCAGGAAGTGAAGGCAGAGCGGTCGTTGCAGGTATTGAAACAGTTATCTGCGCCCACTGCCCGCGTATTGCGGGATGGTATGTGGCAACGGATGCCGGCGGCGGAGCTGGTGCCGGGCGATGTGGTCGGGTTGGAGAGCGGAGACCGGATCCCGGCGGATGTCCGTTTTTTGCAGGTGGAAGGTCTGTATGTGGAAGAGTCGGCGCTGACCGGGGAATCACTGCCCGTGGAGAAGACGGGCGCCCGGCTGAAACGCTCCGACGTACCGCTGGGTGACCGCAAAAACATGGGATACATGGGAACAATGGTGGTGCGCGGGACGGCCAAGGCAGTCGTGGTGGATACGGGCATGCGTACGGAAATGGGACGGATCGCCCATCTCATTCAATCGACGGAGACTGTGCAGACGCCGCTGCAACGCCGTTTGGAACAGCTGGGGAAAGTCCTGATCGCGGTTGCATTGCTGTTGACGGCGTTGGTGGTGGTTACGGGCATTCTGCACGGTCATGATGCGTACAAGATGTTTTTATCCGGTGTCAGTTTGGCAGTAGCTGCCATACCTGAAGGATTGCCCGCTATCGTCACGATCGCACTTGCCCTGGGTGTGCAGCGGATGATCCGCAGGCGGGCGATTGTGCGTAAACTACCGTCCGTGGAAACATTGGGTTGTGCCACGGTGATCTGTTCGGACAAGACGGGTACACTGACACAAAACAGAATGACTGTGACCCGGGTGTGGGCAGACCGTCAGTTGTTGGAAATAACGGGAAGCGGATACGAGCTCGACGGTGCATTCCTGTCGAATGGCCGGGAGATGAGGGTCGACCAATCGCCGGCACTGCGTCGTCTATTGGAAATTGCCGTGTTGTGCAACAATGCGGCGTTGATCAGGGAGACTGCGCGAAACGGACGACTGCGACGGAAACAGGAAACCTGGCGAATCGACGGTGATCCGACGGAAGGTGCGCTGTTAGTGGCCGGGGCCAAGGGCGGCATGAATCCGGAGCGACTGGAGCGGGATTGGCGTCGGGAGAAAGAGTTTCCCTTTGACTCTTCACGTAAAATGATGTCCGTCATCGTGGAACGCGGAGAGAAACGGATGTTGTTGGCAAAAGGAGCGCCGGACGTTTTGATTGAGAAATGCACCCACATTTGGCACGAAGGTCGCATCCAACCGATGACGGAACGACTTCGGGCCGAAGCGCTGCAGATGAATGAACGTTTGGCCTCGATGGCCCTTCGCAATTTGGCGTTTGCGTTCCGTGAATTTCACGGGACGATCGCATCGGAGAGGGAAACGACGCTGGAGCGCAACCTCGTGTTCGTAGGGTTGGCCGGGATGATTGATCCGCCGCGGGAAGAAGTGCGGGAGGCGATCCTCACGTGCCGGAAAGCGGGCATCAAAACGGTGATGATCACGGGCGATCATCAGGCGACGGCGGTGGCCATTGCCCGGCAACTGGGGATTTTGCAGGCGGGAGGTTTGACAGTAACCGGAAGCGATCTCTATAATATGAGCGAGTCGGAATTGAAAGAAAAAGTTCATCATATCGACGTCTATGCCCGTGTATCTCCGGAACACAAATTGCGCATCGTCCAGGCGTTGCAGGCAAACGGACACGTGGTGGCCATGACGGGGGACGGAGTCAACGACGCACCCGCCATCAAAGCAGCGGATATCGGCATCGCAATGGGCGTCACCGGAACGGATGTATCAAAGGAAGCGTCTGCATTGGTGTTGGCGGATGATAATTTCACCACGATTGCTGCAGCCATCGAAGAGGGGCGTAGCATTTATGACAATATCCGCAAGTTTATCAGCTATTTGTTGGCGAGCAATGTGGGTGAGATCCTCGTCATGTTCATCGCGATGATGGCGGGGATGCCGTTGCCACTCGTGCCCATACAGATATTGTGGGTCAATTTGGTAACGGATGGTTTGCCCGCGTTGGCGCTCGGGGTGGACCCACCGGAGGAAAACACGATGAACCGCCCGCCGCGCAACAGCCGTGAAAGCATTTTTGCCCGCGGTGTGGGGTGGAAAATTGTGACGCGTGGTCTCTTAATCGGGGTGTTTACGGTGGGAGCCTTTTGGGTGACCTACACCGAAACACCTGACGATCTGGTTCGTGCGCAGACGGTTGCCTTTGCCACATTGGTGATGTCCCAATTGGTGTACGTATTTGATTGCCGCAGCAACCTGACCGTTTTTCACCGGCATCCGCTGGAGAACAAAGCGTTGGTGTTGGCCGTCCTCTCTTCGGTTATGCTGTTGATCAGCGTCATCTACTATGCCCCGCTCCAACCTATTTTCCACACGGTGGCATTGTCTCTGCGGGAGTGGGCGCTGGTGGTGGCCGCGTCTGCTTTCCCGACGCTGATCGCCGGATTGCTGGACAGTTTGCCGATTGCGCAGCGTCTGGTTCACGGGTGAGAAGACGTAGAAGGGGAACAAGATGAAATTCACCAAGATGCATGGATTGGGTAACGACTTTGTGGTGGTATATCAAAAAGACCCGTTGAATGAATCGCCTAGAGATTTGGCGCGGGCTGTTTGTGATCGTCATCGCGGCGTGGGTGCGGACGGACTGGTGTTCATTCTGCCGTCGGAGCGGGCCGATTTGCGGATGCGCATTTTCAACGCCGACGGTACCGAAGCAGAACAATGCGGCAATGCGGTGCGATGCGTGGCTAAATATTACTACGAATGCGTCTCCGGCGTCAAAAAGGAGCTGACCGTGGAAACCGGTGCCGGGATTCAGCGGGTATGGCTGGATGTGGCCGGCAACCGGGTGGATCAGGTGAAGGTGGATATGGGCGTTCCCGTTTTGCAGGGTGAGCAAATTCCTGTCACGATCCGCAAAGACCGTGTGGTGGAAGAACCGCTGGAAGTAGACGGACGGCATTTCGCCTTTACCGCCATTTCCATGGGCAACCCGCATGTCGTCATTTTCGTGGACGATGTTGTGAGCTTTCCGGTGGAAGCGTGGGGGCCAAAAATTGAGACGCATCCGTATTTCCCTAATAAAACCAATGTGGAATTCATCACGGTCCGATCCAACAGGGAGCTGGATATGCGGGTCTGGGAACGTGGTGCCGGTCAAACCATGGCATGCGGCAGCGGCGCTTGTGCATCCGTGGTGGCATCGGTACTGACAGGCCGAACTGGCCGCCATGTGATCGTCCACCTGTGGGGGGGCGATCTGGAAATTGAGTGGAGCGAGCAAGACGACCACGTGTACATGACCGGACCGGCGGAAGTGGTGTTTGAAGGAAAATGGTTGGGGTCGGATGCTTCCTTTTGAGATGCCCTATTCGGGTCTGGCATGAAACGCCTGCGTCTGGTGCTGGCAAGACGCAGGTGGAGCGAGACGAAAACGTAATGCACCCATTTAGACACGCTCTAGCCCGGGAAGATACCTCAGGGTACCTCCCGGGCTTTTGTGTACATCGACCCATCAAAAAAGGCCCCGCGGACTGTGTATGTAAGTCGGGTGGTTACCATGACGTCGTTGCGGCACGTTTTCCCAGCTCCACGATCAGTTGCTGGCCGATCATCGCGGCTACTCCCCAAATGATCAAAGCCGAAAGGCAATTGATCCAATGCAACCATCGTCCGCCGGTATCCAGCGTGCGTACCGCACGTCCAGCTACGGACAAACCGAAAAACCATACCCATGAGACGAGGATGCAGGAAAGTGTAAACGCCCAACGAGCAATCCCCGTGTACTGCAATGAGCTAGTGCCGATCACGCCGATGGTGTCCAGAATGGCGTGAGGATTCAGCAGGGAGACGGATAAGGCAAACGTGATCTGTTTGACCGGAGGCAGTGGTGTACGCTCTTTTTCGGAATGGGGATCGGGTGCTGATTGCCAGATGTTCCATCCCATATATAACAAAAAGAAAAAGCCAACGCCGAAGAGTGTCCATTTCAGCCATGCCAATTTGAGAACTACCAGTGACACACCTGCTACGGCCAATGCGATCAATAAGGTGTCGCAAACGGAAGCGGTCAAAACGGCTGGCAGCGACCGGGACCATTTGGGTTGAAGAGCGCCTTGGTTAAAAATAAACACATTTTGCGCACCCAACGGGATAATCAGACCGAAAGCGAGAACCCATCCGTGAATGATAGCTGCCAACATCTCCATTACTCCTCTTTTTAGAGCGTGTCTGGTGAATACTGTCCAAATTCTTCCCCGGGTTATTCCACCTGCGCCCTGCAAGGAAGCAGGTCATGGCAGCTCCGCCCCGGAGTGCAGGTCGCGGGCAAAGTAGGCTTCGCTGAGAGGAAGTTGCCCGCGATTTCATTCCTGCGCATTCCGGGTCTTCACTCGGCCGGGCTTGGTAAGTCGCTCAGGGAGAGCATTTGCTCCCACGCGGATTTACCAGACACGCCCTAGTCGTGTACTGTTTGACAGGGAAAATCTTCATGAATCCGCCATCCAACATTGTATATAATCATATGAAAAAACAGCACATTTGTGAAGTTGTTTGGTTGAGATATAAAGATATAGAGGTCGCTGTTTGATGAAAAAAGTATTTTCTAGGATGAATGACGTGATTGCTGGACAATTCTTTTGGACAACAACAAATTTGTAGTATAATCAAGCGTGGTAAGCGGTGGAATCTCAAATTCACCTATTGATTCCATTAATAGTAAGGATAACGGGGGGGATGCGCAATGACCAAACGATTGACATTCGACTATTCCAAAGCATTGACATTTGTCGGAGAGCATGAGATTGCCCAGATGGAGCCGGCCGTGCGGACAGCACATGAGCTTCTACATAACGGCACGGGAGCGGGCAATGATTTTCTGGGATGGGTGAATCTTCCCTTTGACTACGACCGGGACGAATTTGCTCGGATTCAGGCCGCTGCAAAAAAGATCCAGTCCGACTCGGACGCTTTGGTTGTGATCGGGATCGGCGGATCGTATCTGGGCGCACGTGCCGCCATCGAAATGTTGACCCACAGCTTTTACAACCAATTGCCGAAGGACAAGCGCAAAACACCGGAAATCTATTTCGTCGGGCATCACATCAGCTCCACATACACCGCTCAATTGCTGGAGCTATTGGAAGGCAAGGATATCAGTGTCAACGTGATTTCCAAATCGGGCACGACGACGGAACCGGCCATTGCGTTCCGGTTCTTCCGTGAATACATGGAAAAACGCTATGGCAAAGAAGAAGCACGTCGGCGCATTTATGCCACCACTGACCGGGCCAAAGGTGCGCTGAAAAAACTGGCCGATGCCGAAGGATATGAAACGTTCGTCATCCCGGACGACGTCGGCGGACGCTACTCTGTATTGACGGCGGTGGGGCTGTTGCCGATCGCTGTGAGCGGAGTGGACATCGAAGCGATGATGGCCGGAGCCCGCGACGCTGCGGAAGCGTATCGCAACCCCGTGTTGGCGGAAAACCCGAGCTATCAATATGCAGCGGTTCGCAACGCACTTTATCGAAAAGGAAAAACGACGGAGCTTTTGGTCAACTATGAGCCGTCTTTCCATTATTTCGCCGAATGGTGGAAACAATTGTACGGTGAGAGTGAGGGGAAAGACCAGAAAGGAATTTTCCCGGCCGCTGTCGACTTTACCACCGATTTGCATTCGATGGGGCAATACATCCAAGAAGGGTTGCGCAACATCTTTGAGACCGTGATCCGCATCGACCAACCCCGTGTGGATCTGACCATCCAGTCCGACGAGGAAAACCTGGACGGATTGAATTATCTGGCCGGTCAAACGATGGACTTTGTAAACAAAAAAGCGATGGAAGGAACGCTTTTGGCTCACACCGACGGCGGTGTGCCCAATCTGGTTGTGGAAGTGCCGGAAGTCTCCCCTTATTATTTCGGCCAATTGGTCTACTTCTTTGAAAAGGCGTGCGGCATCAGCGGTTATCTGCTTGGAGTCAACCCGTTTGACCAACCTGGGGTGGAAGCTTACAAGAAAAATATGTTTGCGCTCTTGGGTAAACCCGGGTTCGAATCTGATCGGGAACGTCTGCTGAAACGGCTGAACGGATAACAATACCAACGGGAGGATCAGATAGAATCCCAATACGTTGCTGAGTCTTCATCAAACAAGCCCGAGTCTCAACGTCCACTCATCCCAAAAGATGAGTGGACGTTTTCTCTTTCGCTATTGTCAAAAAAATCTGCTTTACAAATAAAAGAAAGCGCTTTATCATAAAGATACATAATTAATTAATTTAAGTTAGAGGGGGTAAGTCAGGTGGAACTCCGATACAATCCGCTGTTGGATGATTGGACCATGGTGGCCAGCAACCGTTCGCACCGGCCGACCATGCCCAAGGACTTTTGTCCGTTTTGCCCGGGGTCGGGGAAGGTGCCGGATGATTACGATGTCTATGCCTACGACAACGATTTCCCGGCGTTGATGCCCGATCCTCCGGAACCGGATCCGGTCGGCTCATCACTCTACCAAACCAGAAAAGCCCGCGGCAAATGCGAAGTGATTTTGTATTCTCCGGAACATACGGTCACGTTGCCTCAGCTGTCGGTGGATCATATCGAAAAGCTGGTCGATCTGTGGACCGAACGATTCGTCGAATTGGGACAGGACCCTGCGCACCAGTATGTGTTGATCTTTGAAAACCGCGGTGAGGAATGCGGTGTGACCATGCCCCACCCGCACGGTCAAATTTATGCCTATTCACAAATGCCGCTCAAAATCCGCACTGAATTGGCCAATTGCCGAAAACATCACGAACGGACCAAGCGTTGCCTGATTTGCGATATGAACCGGGAGGAAAAGGCATTTGGGCAACGGGTCATCACCGAGAATGATTCATTTCTGGCGTATCTTCCCTTTTTCACCGACTACCCTTACGGATTGTTTATCGTGAGCAAAAGTCATAAAACCGCCTTACCGGATTTCACGCGGAAGGAGAAGCGGGATTTGGCCGAGATGCTCAAACACATGACCGGCACGATGGATGCGCTGTTCGACCGGTTGTTCCCCTACATGATGGTACTTCATCAACGTCCGGTCAACGGAGACGATGTGGAGGCGTACTATCATTTTCATATCGAATTTTATCCACCGTTACGCGACCGTAATAAACTGAAATTTTATGCTTCTTCGGAAATGGGAGCATGGGCGGCCTGCAATCCTCACGCTGTCGAACAAACGGCGGAGCAGATGCGGGAAGCGTATCGCCGATATCTGGATAAGGAGGGGCGGAGTTCATAAATGGCGGGTGAAAAATGGTTCCGCGAGTTTGAACGTCATTTCGACGAGGGTGGCGGGGTCCGCGTCTTTTTTGCTCCGGGAAGGGTGAATCTGATCGGGGAACATACTGATTATACGGGCGGTTTCGTTTTTCCGGCGGCGCTGACGTTTGGCACGTGGGTATTGGTTCGTCCGCGCAGAGATGGTTGGTTTCGATTCGCGTCATGCCAAATGGAAAGGGAAGTCCACTGTCGGGTGGATGAAATCCGATTTCGTCCGGAAGACGGCTGGGCCAACTATCCCAAAGGAATTATCCACCAGTTTTTGGAGAAAGGTGTCCAGCTGGACGGAGCGGACATGCTGTATCACGGTAATATTCCGATGGGATCGGGATTGTCCTCGTCGGCTTCCATCGAGATGGCCACAGCGGTGGCTTGTCAAGCGCTGGCCGGGACGGATTGGCCGATGGTGGAGCTAGTCAAAATGGCGCAACGTGCGGAAAACCATTTCATCGGTGTCCAATGCGGGATCATGGATCAATTCGCCTCCGGCATGGGACGAAAAGATAACGCCATCCTGTTGCATTGCGACACTCTTCGGTACCGGTACGCACCGCTGGAACTGGGCGATTACCGGTTGATCATCACCCATACCAACAAACCGCGCGAACTGGCCGATTCCAAATATAATGAACGGCGTGCCGAATGCGAGGAAGGGTTTAAGCAAATCCGCTCCTGGTTGGAAAACGCATCTAGTCTTGGTGAGGTGGATGTGGACACGTGGCAACGGGTGCGGGAGCGGGTATCTGATCCAACGCTTCGGAAACGGTTGACGCACGTGGTGGAGGAAAACGCCCGTGTCCATGCATCCGTCGAAGCGTTGGAGGAAGGGGATTTGATCGCGTTTGGCCGTTTGATGATCCAATCGCATGAATCCTTGCGCGATTTGTACGAAGTGACCGGGAAAGAGCTGGATGCCCTGTTTGATGCAGCTCGACAGGTGGATGGATGCATCGGTACGCGCATGACGGGAGCGGGATTTGGTGGATGCACGGTTAGTTTGGTGCACCGGGATGCAGTGGAGACGTTTCAAGAGGAAGTCGGGAAACAGTACGAAAGGCAGACGGGATTGACACCCGCTTTTTATACGGCGGAGATCGGAGACGGTGCACGCGAAGTGAGCGAGGAGGTTTTCACATCATGGCGATTCTCGTAACAGGCGGTGCCGGTTATATCGGGAGTCACACGGTAAGCGAACTGTTGGACCACGGAGAAGAAGTGATTGTGCTGGACAATCTGGAAAAAGGGCATCGGGAAGCGGTGTTGGCGCAGACGTTTATCCACGGCGATGTACGCGACCGCGAGCTGTTGGACCAGATTTTCCGTCGGTACGATGTGGAGGCGGTGGTTCATTTCGCCGCATATTCCTTGGTCGGCGATTCGATGAAAGATCCGTTGGCCTACTACGACAACAATGTCGCAGCCGCACAAATTCTGTTGACCAAGATGATCGAACACGGAGTGAAGCGCATCGTATTTTCGTCGACAGCCGCCACGTATGGTGAGCCCAGACAAATTCCCATTCAGGAGACGGACGCTACCGAACCAACCAATGCATATGGCGAAACGAAACTGGCCATCGAAAAAATGATGAAATGGTGTGAACAAGCCTATGGATTGCGTTTTATTTCCCTGCGGTATTTCAACGCGGCAGGTGCGCATCCGGACGGTCACATCGGAGAGGATCATGACCCGGAAACCCATCTGATCCCGATCGTGCTGCAAGTAGCCCTCGGCCAACGGGAGGCATTGTCCATTTTTGGCGATGATTATCCGACCGAAGACGGGACTTGCATCCGGGATTATGTACATGTGATGGATTTGGCGCAGGCGCATCGGTTGGCGCTGGAAAAATTGCGAGAAACAGGGAAAAGCGGTATCTACAATCTGGGAAGTGGAACCGGTTTCTCCGTGAAACAGGTGGTAGAACGCGCACGGGAAATCACCGGACACCCCATCCCCACCCGTGTGGCACCGCACCGACCGGGAGATCCAGCCGTGCTGATCGCATCCTCACAGAAGGCGCGGGAAGAGTTGGGATGGCGACCGCAATTTGAGGATTTGGACACGATCATCACCACGGCCTGGGCATGGCACCGATCCCATCCGAACGGATACAGAAAAGAGGAGATGCGCGGATGACAAGGGCGGTTGAAGCGGAGCCGATTGCCATCGTGCAAGAGCGCCTCGCCCGACTTCGCAGATGGGCGGCACAAAACGGACTGGATGGTATTCTGTTGCGAAAACGGCGCAGTTTCGCTTGGTTGACCATGGGGCGATGCAATCATATCGTCTGGACAACGGAAGAAGGGGTTGCCGATCTGCTGATTTTCCACGATCGGGCGTTCTGTGTAACGACACGGATGGAGTCCGACCGAATCAAAGAGGAGGAGTTGGCGGGCCTGGGATTTGAGATGATCGCTTCGGAATGGACCGAGGGGGTATTGCCCATACTTCGCCGATTATGTGCGGGGAAAAAGATCGGGGCTGATGTATGGCCGGATGCATTGGGTATCGAGAGCGCAGTCTATATGGGGGATGCACTGTTTCGGTTGACCTATGTGCTGGAGAAAGAGGAAATACGGCGCTACGCATGGCTGTGTCGACAGGCGGCGATGGCTGTTGAGGAGACTTGCCGGGAAATCCGACCGGGGATGAGCGAATGGGAGATTCAATCACGTCTGGCAGAGAAGATTTTGCCACACGGCATTTTCCCCCAGGTGATCCTAGTGGCCACAGATGAGCGCGTGTTCCGTTATCGTCATCCTATCCCCACCGCCAAGCCGCTCGAGCGATACGCTATGATGGTACTCTGTGCGGAAAAATGGGGATTGGTGGCCAATGTGACGCGTTTGGTCCACTTTGGTCCCCTGCCGAAAACGTTGTCCGATCGTCGTTGGAAACTGGCCGAGATCGACTTGACCATGAATCTTGCCACCCGGCCGGGAGTCCCGATCCGAGACGTATTGCGGGCGGGCATCGAGGCATACCGTCGGGTGGGACATCCGGATGATTGGCGATATCTTCATCAGGGCGGACCTACCGGGTATGCCACCCGTGAGTTTTTGGCGACACCGGATTGTGAGGGGGTGGTGCAACTGCATCAGGCATTTGCCTGGAATCCCTCATTGCCGGGTATCAAATCGGAAGATACGATATGGGTGGATAAACAAGCGAATCACTTTCTTACCCACACCGGAAATTGGCCATATATTATAATGGAAAGGGATGGACAAGTCTACCAACGGCCGGATATTTTAGTGATACAGCAGTAACGAGCTGGGAAGGAGTCAAAGCCGTGTCGCGGATGATTCAAGTGGGAAGTTTCCGTTGGATGAAGACGCTCAACAAGTCAACCATCCTGAATATGATTCGTCTTCACGGACCCATCTCCAGAGCGGAGATTGCCAAGATGACCAAATTGACGCCGCCCACGGTGACCAATATCGTTGGTGAACTGTTGGAGTCCAATCTGGTAATCGAGGCGGAATTGGGAGAATCGACAGGTGGCAGAAAGCCGATCATGTTGAAGATCAACGCCGATGCATTTACCGTCATCGGCATCTACGCCGGTGCGAAAAGGATACGGGGCGTGGCGGCCAACTTGGAGGGAGAGGTCCAGCATACCGTACATGTAGAGATTCCACCTGAACCGACTGAGGAAGCGTTTGTGGATCTCGTCCAAGGGGCGATCCGACAATTGTTGGATCGCGCAGATCTCCAGACACGGCCTTGTCTGGGCATCGGGGTAGGGATGCACGGCCTTGTTGATACTGAAAAGGGGGTGTCCATTTTTGCCCCCAATCTCAATATCCGGGATTTGCCATTGAAAGATCGATTGGAACAAGCGTTTCAACTGCCCGTCGAAGTGGAGAACGACGTACGAGCGCTCGCTTTGGGGGAAAGTTGGTTTGGATTGGGAAAAGATATCGCAGATTTCATTTGCGTGCATGTGGGAACGGGGATCGGTGCCGGAATTATCTTAAACAACGAGTTGTATCGTGGACCGTCGTTTACCGCAGGTGAGATTGGACATACCACCATAGACCTGAACGGTCCGAAGTGCGGTTGCGGCAATGTGGGATGTTTGGAGGCGCTGGCGGCAGGTCCGGCCATTCTGTACCGGGTAAGAGAGGCGATCAGACAAGGTCGATCCACTGTATTGGCGGAGTGGGTAAACGGGGAGACGGAACGGTTGACAGGGGAGATGGTTCACCTGGCAGCTCAGCAAGGAGATGAATTGGCGATCGAAGTGTTGGCTGATGCGGGCCGTTATCTGGGGATCGGTCTCGCCAACCTGATCAATACGCTCAATCCCTCCCGCATCATCTTGAGCGGTGGTGTGGCGCGCGCCGGCCACTTTGTATTGGAGCCGCTTCAACAGACCGTAAAAGAACGGGCGCTCTCCGCCGCAGCCAAAGATGTCGCCATCATGTGTTCCCGACTGGGGGACAACGGTGCGGCGATCGGTGCGATGACATTGGTGTTGCAGGATTTGTTCATGCCCTCCTACGCATAAGCGTAGGATCTTGCTATTTATTATCCGAATAATTATTATATTTTAATTAGAGGGGGTGATTAGAATATCAAGAATCATAAAACGATAAGGGGATTAGTGGATAATAAAAGATATATTTCCAATTCTTTTATTTAGCTGATGCGAGCTGCTTCGCTGTTGACATGTAAGAATGAGGGTTATGGCGATCATGGTGGGCTGATGGTAGGGGAATAAGAGGTAAAATTCGTTAATTGACTACAAAACATTACATTTGTTACAATGTGAACGATTTTATTTATCAAACAATTCAATAAGAGTTTGATATTCGGGTGATGGGTACGCTAAGTCGCAGGAGGAGATGAACATGAGTCTATTCCGGAAAAAGAGTATCAACCAATTGATCCAGTCAAGCAGAACAGGAAAAACCCTGAAAAAAGATCTGACCGCTTGGGATCTCACTCTGCTGGGGATCGGAGCGATCATCGGAACGGGTATTTTCGTTCTGACTGGAACCGGTGCGCTGAAGGCGGGCCCGGCTTTGACCCTGTCCTTTATCGTGGCCGGTTTGGCTTGTGCGTTTGCCGCCCTTTGTTACGCGGAGTTCGCTTCTCTCGTGCCGGTGTCGGGTTCGGTATACACGTACAGCTACGCCACTTTGGGCGAATTTGTGGCTTGGATCATCGGTTGGGATTTGGTGTTGGAATATTTGTTGGCGACCAGTACGGTTTCCGTCGGCTGGTCAGGATATTTCCAATCACTGTTAAAAGGGTTGTTCGGTTTTGAACTGCCGGTGGCATTGACCGCCGCTCCTGGTGCGTTGCCGGGTAAAGCCACCTTTTTTAATCTGCCCGCATTTCTCATCGTGCTGGTGATTACCTTCTTGTTGGCACGGGGAATCACGGAGTCCAAACGAGCCAACAATATCATGGTCATCATCAAAATCCTCGTTGTGTTGCTGTTTATTTTTGTGGGTGTCCAATATGTCAAACCGGCGAACTGGATGCCGTATATGCCGTTTGGTTATCAAGGCGTGTTTTCTGCAGCAGCACTGGTCTTTTTTGCCTACATCGGGTTTGACGCCGTGGCCGCGGCCGCCGAAGAAACAAAAAATCCGCAACGCGATTTGCCGCGCGGTCTCCTTTATTCTCTGGGGATCTGTACGGTATTGTACGTGGTGGTTTCCGGTATCATGACGGGGATGGTGCCGTTTAAACTATTCGCCCAAGACCAATCTCACCCGGTCTCATTGGCGCTGGAACGCGTGGGTCAAAACTGGGTGGCCGGATTTGTCGACCTGGGGGCCATCATTGGGATGACCACGGTGATGTTGGTGATGTTGTACGGTCAAACCCGGATTTTCTTCGCCATGTCCCGTGACGGCCTGTTACCGAGGAAGTTTTCGGATGTGCACGAAAAATATCGGACGCCGTATGGTGCCACTTGGTTCCTGGGGCTGATCGCCGCGTTGATCGGTGCACTGGTGCCGTTGGACAAGTTGGCCGAGCTGGTCAACATCGGCACGCTGGCTGCATTCACCCTGGTGTCCTTCGGTGTGTTGGTCCTGCGCAAAACGATGCCAGACGTGAAACGCCCGTTCAAAGTGCCCGGGGTTCCGGTTGTACCGATTTTGGCCATATTATTCTGCGTCTTCCTGATGACGCGGTTGGCCGCGATTACGTGGATGGCGTTCGTCATCTGGCTTACCATCGGATTGGTGATTTACTTCGGCTATTCCCGCAAGCACTCTGCATTGAGCGAAGCGGAATAAATGTTGACCGTACAGACAGGCTGACCCGTTTGGGGCAGCCTGTTTCGTTTCCATCAACCCTGATGCGAACGCGGTTACTTCACTTGTGAGTCAACGGGAAATCTTTTAGAATAAAAACATGGAAGAAAAAAGGAATATCCGCAGTATGACAGGCTACGGTCGCGGTGATCGAGAAAAGGACGGTATTCGCTTCATCGTGGAAATCCGCTCGGTCAACCATCGTTTTTTGGAGATTATGGTCCGGTTGCCGTCAGGGTGGATGATGATGGAAGACCCTGTGAAAAAAGCGGTGCAATCCGTTGTCAAGCGGGGGCGTGTTGACGTGTTCGTCACCCTGGAGACGGGAGACCGGGAGCAAACGGCCGAAGTGGATTGGCAGTTGGCGCAAACGCTTGTCCATACCGTGAGGGAGATGAATCAACGCTTGGGATTGTCAGGTGAACCGACTGCCATGGATTTGTTGCAGATGCCCCAAGTGTGGACGTTACGTGAGAGAGAAATCGAACCGGAGCATCACCAGTCTCTGTTGCTGGAAGCGGTTCATGAAGCTTGTGAGGCGTTACTCCAGATGCGTCAGCGGGAAGGGCAAGCGTTGGCGGAGGATCTCGCCCACAGAATCGGCAACCTGACCCGTTTGGTGGATCAAATCCGGAAACGCGCACCAGTGGTAGTAGAGGAATACCGTACCCGTCTGCGTCAACGATTGAGCGAGTTTTTGTCGGAAGTGAAAATCGACGAAGACCGATTGCTGACGGAGGCGGCCATCTTTGCCGATAAATCAGATATCCAGGAAGAATTGACCCGGCTGGAAAGTCATGCCCGTCAGTTTCTTCAGTCGCTCGGTTCAAATGAACCAGTGGGACGTCGCCTCGATTTTCTGCTGCAAGAAATGAATCGTGAGGTGAATACGATCGGTTCCAAATCGGGCGACCGTCTCATCAGTTCCTGGGTAGTGGAGTGCAAGAGCGAGCTGGAAAAAATGAAAGAACAAGTGCAAAACATCGAGTAAGACGGCAATAATGGAAGGGTAGAATTGATTCCCGGGTCAAAAGGATCTAAAATGGGGATGAAGGAATTCCGTACCGGTCCGCCCATCGGCTCCGGGCGGTTGATCCATCACGACGAGCTCAGTTTTCTCAGTGGAGCGAGGAGGCACTTGGATTGGGTATCAAACTGATCAACATCGGTTTTGGCAACATCGTCTCAGCCAACCGGATCATTTCCATCGTCAGCCCGGATTCCGCACCGATCAAGCGGATCATACAGGAGGCGAGAGAACGCGGCATGTTGATTGATGCCACATACGGCAGACGTACTCGAGCGGTGATCATCACCGACAGCGATCATGTGATTTTGTCTGCCGTTCAGCCGGAAACTGTGGCGCATCGCCTGACGAGTAAAGATCACAATGAGGAAATTGTCGAATAGGAAGGATTTGTTGCATGCAATTCTCCCATCAAAAACAAGGTCTTCTCATCGTTCTTTCCGGCCCTTCCGGGGCGGGAAAGGGAACTGTTTGTGCGCGTTTGCGCAATTTTATGCCCGAGTTGACCTATTCTGTCTCCGCCACGACACGAAAACCGCGTGAAGGAGAACAAGAAGGGGTCAATTATTTTTTCAAGACGCGAGAAGAGTTTGAAGAGATGATCCGCAACGACGAACTCTTGGAATGGGCCGAATATGTGGGGAACTACTATGGGACCCCCCGTCGTTTTGTCGAAGAACGCCTTGCCGAAGGACAAGACGTTCTCTTGGAAATCGAGGTACAGGGGGCTATGCAGGTCAAACGACGTTTTCCCCACGGCGTGTTCATCTTTTTGGTACCCCCTTCATTGGAAGAATTGAGACGGCGGATTGAAGGAAGGGGTACTGAAACGGACGAAGTGGTTGAGCAGCGACTGGACACCGCTGCAAAAGAACTGGATCTGATCCAACACTATGACTACGTGGTCGTCAACGACCGTGTGGATGCGGCTTGCGATCGGATTCGTTCGATCATTATCGCTGAACATTGCCGCAGAGAACGCCTCATGGCCATTTGGGAATAGGAGGGTTGGAACATGCTCTATCCGTCGATAGACAAGTTGATGGAAAAAACAGACAGCAAATACTCGCTGGTGGTGTTGGCCGCCAAACGGGCGAGGCAGCTCCTGGACGGCACGAAACCAGGGATTGAACCCCGTTCCAACAAATATGTGGGTATAGCGCTCGAGGAAATCGCCGCTGATGTGGTGAAACCGCAAGAGGACGATACTACCAATTAAAAGAAATCGGAAAGCAACCGAAAACGAAGCGAGGAAGAAGAGGGACCGTTTTCCGGTCGGCTGATGCCATTGCGGCCCAGACTGCAGGAAAATGGGTCCCGTTCGCTTTGTATGGGATCGGGTTGATGAAGGAGGGCATCCCATGAAGGGGAAACGCATCGTGGTCGGCATCACCGGTGGGATCGCCGCTTACAAGGCTGCTGCGCTGGTCAGTGCGCTGGCGAAACTGGAGGCCGATGTTCGCGTGATCATGACCGAATCGGCCACCCGTTTCATTACCCCGCTCACACTGCAAACACTCTCGCGGCATCATGTGGCGGTGGATACCTTTGACGAGCGCGATCCGGCAGTGGTCTCTCATATTGATCTGGCCGATCATGCCGATCTATTCGTTATCGCCCCCGCTACGGCCAATCTGCTGGGGAAACTGGCGCACGGCTTGGGGGACGATATGCTGACGACGGCCTTATTGGCTACCCAAGCACCAGTGTTGATTGCTCCTGCGATGAACGTGCATATGTACGAAAATCCGATCGTCCAAGAAAACATAGCCAAATTGAAGCGGCTGGGCTATCACTTCATCGATCCTGGTGAAGGACAGCTGGCATGCGGTTACGTCGGCCGTGGGCGTATGGCGGAACCGGAGGAGATCGTCGAAAGAATTCGGGAACTCTTGGCGGAGCCGGTGACAGATCTCTCCGGCAAATGCGTGATCGTCACGGCAGGCCCCACCCGGGAGCCGATGGACCCTGTACGGTTTATTTCCAATCGTTCCTCCGGCAAGATGGGATACGCACTGGCGGAAGCCGCACGCGCTGCAGGAGCAGAAGTCGTCCTGATCAGCGGCCCCGTCTCTCTGAAGACGCCGCAGGGTGTCCGGCGGGTAGATGTGGGCACGGCAGATGAGATGCTGGAAGCCGTCCTGCGTGATTTGCCCCGGGCTGACGTGGTGATCAAGGCAGCGGCGGTGGCGGACTACCGGCCGGCACACGTGGCAGATTACAAGATTAAAAAGACCGGGGAGGAAATGGTTGTTCGACTGGAACGGACCCCGGACATCGCCCAAGAGGTGGGGCGACGCAAACAACCTCACCAGTTGCTGGTCGGATTCGCTGCGGAAACTGATCATGTCGCGACATACGCACAAGACAAACTGAAGCGAAAGAATATGGACCTCATCGTTGCCAACGACGTCACACTGCCCGGTGCCGGGTTTGACGGTGATACCAACATTGTCACCGTCTACGACAGAGACGGGGAAGTACTCCGTTTGCCGATGCTGTCCAAGCGGGAAGTGGCCCGGCGGCTGATCGGCTTGATCGGAGAGAGGTTGCATGCGCGCTGATCGGCGGATTGCTCGTGTGATTGTCGACGTGCCAAGCAAGGAAACAGATCGGCCGTTTGATTATGAAGTGCCCGATTCCCTGCTTGCAGACACCGAGATTGGTTCTCGGGTGAAGGTGCCGTTCGGACCGCGAACCGTGATGGGATATGTAGTCGATCTCACAACTGCCCTCTCCGCATCTCTCACCCGGTTGAAAGCCATCATCGATGTACTGGATGTCACCCCACCGCTTACTCCCGAATTGGTCCGGTTGGCATTTTGGCTGTCCGAAGTCTACCTATGCCGGAAGATTACCGCTTTGCATGCCATGGTGCCCGCGGTGCTGAAAGGACGGTACCACCGCATGTTGCGCGTCCATCCGCATGCTCCACCGGCAACCGCGTTGCCCGACGCAGAGCGGCAACTGATTGAGCGCATCGAGTCGAAACAGGAGGTACCGCTGTCGCAGGCGTTGACGTGGCCAGGTGTGAATCGGACCATCATTCGTCGACTAATCCGGGAAAAGCGGTTGTTGCTGGTTGAACATGTGGGGGACCGTGCAACATTGCGAACTGTCACATGGGTGAAACCGGCGCTTTCGTCGGACGAGCTGTCCCGATGCTTGGCGGACATCCCCGCCCGATCCGTTCGTCAGCGTGCGGTGTTGGAACAATTCATTCACCATCCGGAAGAAATCCCCCTCCCGGATTTGCTCACCCGAGCGGGAACTACCCGTTCCGTCGTCGGGAAGTTGGTGGAAAAAGGGTGGCTCACCTGGGAGGAACGCGAGGTTTACCGGGACCCATACGGTGAACACGCGTTTGAACACAAGCCGCCTTTGCCGTTGACGGATCAGCAACAACAGGCATTGGACACCATTCTTTCCGCGTTGAACAGTAACAAGGAGCGCACCATTCTGTTGCATGGGGTGACGGGAAGCGGCAAAACGGAGGTCTATTTGCAGGCGATCGATGCCACCATCCGGCAGGGGAAGCAGGCGATTGTGCTGGTTCCGGAGATTTCGCTCACACCGCAAATGGTGAAACGGTTCAAGGAGCGATTCGGCTCCGAGGTTGCGGTCTTGCACAGTGGATTGTCCGACGGCGAGCGGTATGATGAGTGGCGCAAAATCCGCTCTGGCGAGGTGCGGGTGGCGATTGGGGCACGTTCGGCCATTTTCGCCCCGTTTGAACAGTTGGGATTGATCATCATCGACGAGGAGCACGAGTCCAGTTACAAACAAGAGGAACAGCCCAAATACCACGCCCGTGACGTTGCGCTGTGGCGCGCCCGGGAGCATGGGGCTACGGTGGTACTGGGCTCGGCCACTCCCGCCGTGGAAAGCTATTTTTTAGCCCGGACGGGCGTGTATGAGTGGGTCACCCTTCCTCAACGGGTAAACAATCGCCCATTTCCCACGGTGGATGTGGTGGACATGCGGGAGGAATTGCGCCAGGGAAACCGATCCCTGTTCAGCCGCAAGTTGCGCACGTCCCTCACCCTATGTGTCGAACGGGGGGAACAGGCCGTCTTGCTTCTGAATCGACGGGGTTACTCCACGTTTGTGCTCTGCCGGGATTGTGGAGAAGCGATGACGTGTCCGCACTGCGACATTTCGCTCACCTATCACCAAACCAATCGCACCCTGCGTTGTCACTATTGCGGGTATGCGACACAAGTTCCCTCCACCTGTCCCGCATGCGGCGGTACGCACATTCGTTATTTTGGCACGGGTACCCAACGGGTGGAAGAAGAGTTGGCCCGTCTGTTTCCTGGAATACGGGTGATTCGGATGGATGTGGACACAACCAACCGAAAGGGAGCACACGAGCGCCTGTTGAAAGCTTTCGGTAGCGGCCAGGCAGACGTACTGTTGGGGACACAGATGATCGCCAAAGGGCTGGATTTCCCTCGAGTGACACTGGTAGGTGTCATCGCGGCGGACACTTCGCTGTATTTGCCGGATTTCCGTGCCGCTGAGCGGACATTCCAATTGCTGATGCAGGTGAGCGGTCGTGCTGGTCGCCATCAATTGCCTGGGCGAGTGGTGATCCAGACCTACAATCCCGAACACTACAGTGTGGATCTGGCGGCTCGTTACCAGGTGGAGTCGTTTTACCGGCAGGAATGTCGGTTGCGCAAACAACACCGGTATCCACCGTTTTGCGGTTTGTTTACGGTATTGTTGACGCACCCGGACCGAGCGCTGTTGATGCGTTCTGCTCACCTGGCAGCCAACAGGTTGCAGCAGGACCGGTTGCCCGGTGTGGAAGTGTTGGGTCCGGTGCCGGCGCCGATCCCCCGTTTGAAAGATCGGTATCGAATGCAGGTGATGGTGAAATATAATGTAGAAACGGATTCCGTGGCAGATTTAATGCACCGGTTGCGTGAACTGGAAGATATATTGGACGATCCCCGGCTGAAATGGAGCGTGGACCGGGACGGCCGGATTGATTAAGAAGGAGGCGAAGCGCATGGCCATCAGAAGAATCGTCAAATATCCCGATCCGATTTTGAAAGAAAAGGCAAAACCGGTCACCAAATTTAATGAGCGTCTGCACAAATTGCTCGATGATATGGCGGAAACGATGTACGACGCCAAGGGAGTGGGCTTGGCAGCACCCCAAGTGGGCATTTCCAAACGCGTCATCGTGGTTGATGACGGAAACGGACTGATCGAAGTGGTCAATCCTGAATTGGTGGATATGAAGGGTGAACAATTATCGCCGCCGGAGGGCTGCCTGAGCATTCCAGGATTGCTGGGTGTCGTGCGCCGCGCCTACCAATTGCGGGTTAAAGGGCAAGATCGCTACGGACAGCCGTTCGAGATGGAAGCGGAAGATTATTTGGCCCGTATTTTCCAGCATGAAGTGGACCATTTGAACGGCATCCTGTTCATTGATATCGCCGAACGCGTATTCCGGCCGGATGAAGAGGAGGAAGTAGAAGCGTGAGTGAAAAACCTCGCATTTTGTTCATGGGCACCCCGGATTTCGCGGTGCCTTCTTTGCAGGTGCTGGTAGAACAAGCCTATCCGATCGTCGGTGTTGTGACGCAACCTGATCGTCCCAAAGGACGCAAACAAGTGTTGACCCCGCCGCCCGTCAAAACGGCGGCACTCTCTTACGGCATCCCTGTCTTTCAACCGGAAAAATTGCGCGATCCGACAGCTTTACAGGAGATTTTGGCACTGAAACCGGATTTGGTGGTCACCGCCGCCTATGGACAATTGCTCCCGTCCGAATTGTTGGAAGCGCCGCGATGGGGTTGCATTAACGTACACGCTTCGCTGTTGCCCAAATATCGGGGTGGGGCGCCGATCCACCATGCGTTGATCAATGGTGAGAAAGAGACGGGGGTCACCATCATGTACATGGTGGAGCAATTGGATGCCGGCGATATTCTGTCACAACGGGCCATCCCAATCGAAGAAACGGATCACGTCGGTTCGCTTCACGACAAATTGAGCCGTTTGGGAGCGGAACTGTTGATGGAGACGATCCCTGCATTGTTGGCAGGGAAGATTCAACCGGTGCCACAGGATGAATCCCTGGTTACATATGCACCCAACATTCGGCGGGAGGATGAGCGGATCGATTGGTCCAAGCCGGCCCGTGCCATTTTCAACCGGGTACGCGGTTTGCACCCGTGGCCGGTAGCGTTTACGATGTGGCAGGGGAAACCATTGAAAGTGTGGTGGGTCGAGGTCGCCGATGTCCAGCATGATTCGGTGCCGGGAACGGTGCTGAACGTTGAGGAGGACGGCATTACCGTCGCCGCCGGAGAAGGGGCTGTCGTCATTCAAGAGTTGCAACCGTCCGGCAAGAAGCGGATGACAGTGGCGCAATTCGTGCGCGGTCGCAATATGGAGCCGGGTGAACGTTTGGGGGACAGGGAATGAAACGGCGCAAATCAGCCAGGGAAGTGGCATTGGATGTGCTGATCGCAGTGGAAACACGCGATGCCTACAGTAACCTGGTGTTGGACCATGCATTGGATGAGGCGGATTTGTCACCGCGCGATCGCGGTTTGGCCACGGAACTGGTATATGGCACCATTCAGAGGCGAAAAACGTTGGACTGGCTGCTGGATGCACTGGTGAAAAAAGGGGTGGATTCACTCCAGCCGTGGGTGCGTCAGCTATTGCGGATGGGTGTTTATCAATTGGTGTACCTGGATCGGATTCCCGCCAGGGCAGCCGTACACGAGACTGTGGAGATCGCCAAAAAACGGGGGCATCGCGGGATCAGCGGCTTGGTCAACGGTGTAATGCGGGCATTGCTGCGTCAACCGTCTGTTCCTGAACCGCCAACGTCCATGCCGACAGTTGAACGTCTGGCGATCACCACCTCTCATCCGGAATGGTTGGTTCGGCGGATGATCGACGTATATGGCGAACCGACCGCCACCGCGATTTTGGAAGCGAACAATCGGCCTCCCGCTACCGGACTGCGCGTCAATCGACTCAAAGCAGATCGGGACACGGTCCTGAAACGGCTGGCGGAGGCCCGCCCGGAGGCGACAGTGGAACCTTCCCCCGTTTCCGTGCAGGCAATCCGTTACCGAGGCGGGGGTAGTCCCGCCCGTTTGCCCGGATTTGAGGAGGGGTATTTCACCATTCAGGATGAAGCTTCCATGCTGGTGGCTGAGGTGGTGGCCCCCCGTCCGGGTTGGCGTGGCTTGGACGCTTGTGCAGCACCGGGAGGCAAAACGACCCACTTGGCCGAGTTGATGAACAACCGCGGCCACATCCTTGCCTGCGATATCCATGCGCACAAAGTGGATTTAATCCGTGATCATGCTACAAGGCTCGGCATCACCATCATCGAAGCCCGCCAAGCGGATGCCAGGAAATTGGATACATCTGAACCAGAGTTTGATTTTGTCCTGTTGGATGCGCCTTGTTCCGGCTTGGGCGTGATCCGCCGCAAACCGGATATCAAGTGGAGCAAAGAAGCCGAAAATATCGAGCCGTTGATTGCTCTGCAGCGGGAATTGCTGGATGCGGTGAGCCGAATGGTTCGGCCAGGCGGTATATTGGTCTACAGCACGTGTACATTGGAGCCACGGGAAAACGAGGAACAGGTGCGATCGTTTCTTGCACGTCATCCCGAATTTCGGGCGGATGAACAATTGCCGCGATTGTTATCGGAGACGGTGGTCAAGCACTGTTGGGTGGAGTCGGGAATGGTCAAATTGTTGCCGCATCAGTTGAACACGGATGGTTTTTTCATCACCCGCATGATAAAACAAAAATAGAGACTATATGTCGCCGGTGGGTGGCTCCCGGGTCCTGCCGGCGATTTTTGGAAAAAAAGGTGGTGAAACAGCCGATGGATACGGATCTGGGGTTTATTGTAAAAGTGATCATCAATAACCCGTTACTCACCTACGCCTTGCTCGCGTTGATGGTCACGGTGGCTGTCGTCTTCGTTTGGCGGGCCAAAAAAGGGGACCGGATTGCACTCTGGGGGATTGTCATCGAACCGCATAAAACGCTTCATGAATTGAAGGAAACCAACGAACGCATGTCCCATGAATACAAGCGCGCCCAGATGGTGATCGAATCGGTCAAGACGCTTTCCGAGGAAATTGCCGTTGTTCTTTACGGTTCCCAGGAGGATTTTGAACAGCAGCGAAGAGCCATTTATACGTATTTTCTATCTCAACTCGTCGCCGTCATGACCGTGAACAAGGCCAACAACCCGCGTGTTTGCGTGTTTGTCTCCGCTGGTGACGGCACACTCAAGGTGCATGAAGCCGCGGCGCACACACCGGAGGGCATGAAGAAGTTGCGGTTGCCGATCGACGATTCGGCAGCAGGGTATACATACCGCACGGGCGAGGTCTATTTTTCCGGCGACATCCACGCACCAGGGAACCGATTCAAAGCGCATCCCAAAGCGCAAAAAGTGTATCATTCCCTGATATGTGTGCCGATCAAGATGGGAGAACAGGTCATCGGCATCCTCAGTGTGACGGGAGATGAACAGAAAACATACTCGGATGCGGAAAAAACGTATTTGCAGGCATTTGCCAATGTGCTGGCGCCCTTATTACATCTGGAATTGCACCGTTCCCCATGGGGGCACTCCAAAGAAGAAACTAACGGTCACGAAACGTTAGTGGTACAAACATAATGGATTGATATTCCCATTTCTGACTGATGATTGGAAATTGCAAGACTTGACCTGATGCTAGGCATCAGGTCTTCTTTTTTCCTTGGTATGGTTTTTTTGGCAAGCGGGGATGTTAAGAGTGGTGATGATCATGGAACAACAGGGTAACAAATGGACACGCAAACGCACGCGCAAAAAGGCGGAAAAACTGGAACAGCAAGCGGAGCAAAAGGTGAAGGAGCGGGTGGAAGATACCGCCGTCACGCCGGATGCGGAGAAAAACGCCCAATATCTGGTCAAATTGTTGGGAGATAGTGCTGACGTCATCTCACGCGTTTTCACCATTCAATACGCACCGGATCGCAAAGCATCCGTTTTATACATCGACGGTCTGGTCAACATGGCTATTGTGGATCAGTTCATTCTTCATCCGTTGATGGTGGAAGGAGAACGCTTGAAAGTCAAGACGGACTTATGGCAGATGGTCAATGAGAGCTTGGTGCAGACCGGTGAGATGAAGCGGTCGACCAAAATGCAGGAAATCGTCAACGGCTTATTGTCGGGAGATACCATTTTGTTTTTGGACGGATCCGATACCGGTTTGATCATTGGCACGCGCGGATGGGAAAAACGAGGGGTCAGCGAACCGCGTGCGGAAGCGGTGATTCGTGGTCCGCGTGAAGGACTGACTGAAACAATCCGTATCAACACCTCCATGATTCGCCGGCGATTGAAAGATCCCGACTTGCGGTTGAAAAACTACATGGTCGGCAAACGGACGAAAACCAACGTCTCCCTTTTCTACATCGAGGGCGTGGCAGATCCAAAAGTTGTACAAGAAGTGGAGAATCGGATACAGAACATTCAAATTGACGGTGTATTGGAATCGGGATATATCGAGGAATTGATTCAGGATCAGATTTGGACACCGTTTCCTCAGTTGCAAAACACCGAACGACCGGATGCGGTCGTGGGTCATTTGCTGGAAGGGAAAGTGGCCATTTTAGTTGACGGTACGCCGAACACATTGATCGCGCCGGCGGTGTTTACCCAGTTCTATTACAGTCCCGAAGATTATTATGAGCGATACTTGATTACGTCATTTTTGCGGATGATCCGTTTGCTGAGTTTGCTTATCGCGATGTTGTTACCTGCGCTTTACATTGCTTTTGTATCGTTTCACCCGGAGATGATCCCGTCCAAATTGGCGATCGCAATGGCCGCGGGTAGGGCGACGGTGCCGTTCCCTTCCATCGTCGAAGCGCTGATCATGGAGACCAGTGTAGAGGTGTTACGGGAGGCGAGCATCCGACTGCCGGGTCCGATCGGTCCGACGATCGGGATCGTGGGGGCTTTGGTGATCGGGGATGCGGCGGTGTCAGCCGGGCTCGTCAGTCCTGCGATGGTGATCATCGTCGGGTTGACGACGATCAGTTCGTACGCTAACCCCTATTACAACGCTGCTATCTCACTCCGTCTGATCCGCTTTCCGCTGATGATCGTGGCATCCATCCTCGGGTTGTACGGCATCACGCTTGCGTTGATGCTCATGTTGTTGCACCTGGTGCAATTAAAGTCGTTCGGGGTGCCCTATTTGGCACCGTTTTCACCAATCAACTGGACCGATTTGAAAGACACATTAATCCGGGTACCGTGGCAATGGATGAAGGATCGGCCCAAAATTATCAAGCCCGGCGATACGCAGCGACAAGAAGAAGGAGGGAACACAACTTGAACTCGTCATCCAAGCAAATGACGCAAAAGACGGTTTCCACCTATCAAGCCTTCGCCTTGATCACGTCTGCGATGATCGGGGTTGGGGTGCTCTCCATGCCGCAGGGTGTCGCAAAAGATGCGGGAACGGACGGGGTGTGGATCTTTCCGTTGGGTGGAATGTTGGTCGCTTTGGGGACTTTTTTTATTACGAAATTGGGGCTGCGGTTTCCTGATCAGCACTTTGTCCAGTACATTCCCCGCATTCTCGGAAGCAAGCGGGCTCCTTGGTTGGGAAAAATCATGGCGGCTCCGTTGATCGTCATCAGCGTTCTTCTCTGGCTGTTGACATCCGCCTTGGTCAGCCGTCTATTTGGCGAGGGTCTGGTCGCCATGGTTTTGCCACGAACACCTCTTCCATTTATCATTTTTTCCATGATCGCGGTGGGAGCGGTCGTTGCAGCCCAACGAACAGAAGTAATCGCACGGTTCAACGAGTTTTTGTTACCGTTTTTGTTCATTCCGTTTGTGTTGAACCTCATTACCTGGTTACAGCGGGGTGAATTGGAAAACCTGCTTCCGCTTTTTCAGGTCGATCTGACACAATTGCTGCGTGGCTTGTTGACCAGCTTTTTCGCATTTGCCGGATTTGAGCTTGTGCTTAACTATATGCCCGATTACCAACAGCCACAAAAAGCGATGATCGGACATATGACAGGGATCTCCGTTGTGACTCTATTGTATTGGACCACGTTCATGGCTTCGCTCGCCACCTTCGGCCCGTTTGAATTGGTGCGAATGACATATCCCACGTACGAATTGATCAAGGTGGCGAGTATTCCCGGCCATATTCTGGAGCGGCTGGAATCAGCGATCGTCACCGTCTGGATGGTTGCTGTGTTCACCACTTTGATCATCAACCTCAATACGGCTATCAATACGACGATGGTGGCGTTTCGGTGGCCAGATCGGTTTCGCAAATGGATCGCCTTGGGGTGCGTCCCCGTTTTGTATGTGATTGCAATCTGGCCGCCTGATATGAAAACCGCATTTCTCGTACGGGATTGGATCGGAATCGTATTGATTGGATACGCCCTTCTTGTTTCCGCTTTTTTGTTGATCATCGCCGTCATTCGCAAGATCAAAGGAGGGACCGAGGATGTGGCGCCTTCATGATCATCCGTCGTGGAAATTGGCTAAGTGCATCGGTCGCCTTCGATTGTTTCGCGGTATGATGGTATGGATATTGTTGGTGGCATTGCTGACGGGGTGTTGGGACCAGCGTGAAATCGAGGAACGGACATCGGTCCTCGCGCTGGCGGTTGATCAAGACCCGGCAGGATACAAAGTCTCCGTCCAAGTGCCCAATCCACTCAAGATTTTCGGTGCCGGTGGTGGCGGAGGGGGAGGAGGGGAAGATGCCGTGCAGATGCTGACCGGGAAAGGGAAAACGCTCATGGAAGCGATGAATGACATTCAAAACCAGACGAACCAAGAGGTGTTTCTGGGTCATGCCCGTTTGGTCTTGATCGGAGAAAAAGTGGCGAAAAAAGGGATTTTGCCGTTGATGGACGGTTTCCGGCGGCATCCTCTCATCCGCAGACGGCTCTGGCCCTTGGTCGTAAAAGGGGAGGCCCAATCCGTGTTGCAGGTGAAAACCAAATTGGAACAAGTTCCTACTGTATATATCATGGACATGGTGGACAGCGGGGTCAGAGACGGCAGCATGGCCGACATGACAATGGGGAGGATATTCAAAGCCTTATTCAACCCGGCGTTGAATCCATATCTCAACTATATTAAAGCCGAGAAGGACACGGTGCGATGGCTGGGGCTGGCTTTGTTCAAAAAGGACAAAATGGTAGGCACGCTCAATACGCAAGAAAGCGCTATTTTATTGCAAGCCAAAGAATCCAAAACAGGCGATCCCGTCAGCGTTCCTTGTCCCGATGGAAAAGGGGAAATCGTGTTTCAGCCGACCAGAGTGAAAACCAAATATCAAATCAACAAAACGAAAGGCAATGTTTGTATTCACGTCCGTATACTTGTCAACGGGGAGATTTCGGAAAAAACGTGTCCGATTGATCTCAGCCAAGACGGGCATATTGAGAAGGTGGAAAACACAGTGGGGCAATGGTATGAACGTATGGGAAACAGTGTGTTGCGAAAAACACAAAAGGAATGGAAAACGGATGTGTTTGGGTTTGGCAATGAAATACGCGCTTTTCATCCGGATATTTGGAAATCACTCAATTGGAACAAGCAATACCCAAATGCTCAGATTGATCTAAAGTATCAGGTGGAAAACCGACGATTCGGATTGGATGTCAAATGACGAGTGAACAGGGAGTACAGGGACATGTCCAAATTCATTCAATCCCGACACGTCAGGAATGATCAGTGATAACTGGGACCATTTTGGTGGGATTGTTCACGTAGCCGCAAGGGGTGATTGTGAGAAACATTTCTTCCACGGATCTCGTTTGCTGTTGTGCCCTTTGCTTATTGGATGGGTATGTTGGCCAAACAATATCTTCGATGTGTTCCGTTTTGCCGATTGATGGTCACACACCCGGTATCGCATGCAGGTTTATGTACCCCGACTTTTCACCTCCACAAAAGCTTGATATAATGAGGATTGTTTTGAATGATTCATTGCATGGAATTCGAAAAATGGTGGGAATGAACATGAATGCTTTTGCATACGATCTGACGCACGAAGACTGGAAAGCGTGGATGCGCAAACACGAATTGCCCGAATGGCGCGGGACTCAGGTCATGGAATGGTTATATCAAAAAAGAGCCACTTCCTTTGACGAGATGACCAATTTACCCAAAGTTTTACGTTCGCGTCTGGCCGAGTCCTTTGTGATCCAACCGTTGAATGCGATCACGAAGCAGGTTTCCCGGGACGGGACGGTGAAATTTTTGTTCGCGCTCCCGGACCAGCATGCGATCGAAACCGTCATCATGCGCCATGATTACGGGATCAGCGTTTGCGTCACCACTCAGGTCGGGTGTCGGATCGGTTGCACGTTTTGCGCATCAACATTGGGAGGATTGAAGCGAAACCTGCAAGCGGGGGAAATCGTTGCACAAGTGGTCGCGGCCCAACAATACCTCGATCAAGAAGGGGAACGGGTGCGTTCCGTCGTCGTCATGGGGTCGGGGGAGCCGTTTGAAAACTATGAGGCGACGCTGCAATTTGTCCGTGTGATCAATGACGCCAAAGGGTTGAATATTGGACAACGGCACATCACGGTTTCCACCAGTGGCGTGATTCCGGAGATCTACCAGTTTGCCGACGAAGGCTTGCAAGTGCGGCTGGCTGTTTCGCTTCACGCCCCGAATACGGAACTGCGATCCAAGTTGATGCCGATCAATCGTCGCTTTCCGTTGCCGGATCTGATGGAGGCATGTCGGTATTACCTGCGGAAAATCGGGCGGCGGATCACGTTCGAGTATGCTCTCATCGGGGGTGTGAACGACCAGGACGTGCATGCGCACGAGCTGGCCGAGCTGCTCCAGGGGCTTGATTGTTTGGTCAACCTGATTCCGGTCAATTACGTCCCGGAACGGAATTATGTACGGACGCCGCGGAAGCAGGTAATCGCTTTTCAGCGCATTTTGGAATCCCTCGGCATTTCGGCGACAATCCGCCGGGAACACGGCAGCGATATTGCAGCCGCCTGCGGACAATTGAGGGCTAAACATCTGGAAAAACTGGAGAACACAACAACAAAATGATCAAGAGAAAACATAATGGAAGCGGGAGCCTAGGAACTATTACGGCTGAATCCTCGTTTCCATCCAATGAATGGGAGCGTTTTTCCATGTAGATGAGGAAAGGGGTTACCGGGGATGAAGATGGCATGGCGGACCGATACAGGCCGGGTGCGCAAGCACAACGAAGACAGCATCGGTCTGTTTCGCACAAAAAAAGGGGCTCTGGTTGCTGTGGTTGCTGACGGGATGGGCGGTCATCAAGCCGGAGACGTAGCCAGCAGGCATGCCGTCGAGATCATCCGTCGGGAATTGGATACACTCTCTTCTAGGGCAGATGTGGAGGAGCGTCGTCAACGTCTTCTGGAGGCCGTCCAAAAAGCCAACCAAAGCGTCTTCCAATTGGCGAACGAAGTGCAAAAATATAAAGGGATGGGCACTACACTCATTGCCGCCGTCATCGCCAAACGTGAAATTGTGCTCGCCCACATTGGCGACAGCCGTGCCTATCTGCTCCATCGAGGTGGCCTGTATCAATTGACGGAAGATCATTCGCTGGTGAACATCCTGAAAAAACACGGCCAAATCACGGAGGAAGAAGCGCGGAATCATCCCCAGCGTAATGTGATCATTCGATCGTTGGGCACCAATGAAGAAGTGGAAGCGGACATCATTGAGACACCATGGAACCCGGGGGACACCTTGCTGATGTGTACAGATGGTTTGACCGGCATGGTGGATGTCCGCCAGATCGGGTTGGTGTTGACCTCCCGGCTGACGTTGGACCAACAGGCCGATCGGTTGGTACAATTGGCCAATGAAGCGGGGGGAACGGATAATATTTCCTTGATCTTGCTGAAAAATACCCGGGCGAGAAAAACATATTCGGGATAGGTCGGAGGAGGAGCGGGGTGACATGAATATGGAAGGGAAAAAGCTGGGTGGGCGTTACCACGTCATCAGTCGTGTCGGCGGTGGCGGAATGGCCGTGGTATATAAAGCGAAGGACCTTTTGTTGAACCGGTATGTCGCTATCAAGGTGCTGAACGAGTCACTCAGTAACGACGCGGAGTTTATCCGCCGTTTCAGTCGGGAAGCGCAGGCGGCAGCCAGTTTGTCACATCCCAACGTCGTCAACGTGTATGACGTGGGCAAGGACGGCCACACCCATTATATCGTGATGGAGTATGTGGAAGGGCCGACGTTGAAGGAGTTTATTTTAGAAAACGGCCCTTTGCCTCCGGAAGAAGCGGCTGCCATTGCAATCCAGATCTGCGATGCGTTGGCGCACGCTCACGAAAATCAGATTGTTCACCGGGATATCAAGCCGCACAACATTTTGTTGGGCTCCAACGGACGAGCCAAGGTGACTGATTTCGGCATCGCCCGTGCGGCCACCTCGTCTACCATCACGCAAACCGGTTCGGTGATGGGATCGGTACATTATTTCTCCCCTGAGCAGGCGCGCGGGGGTGTGATCGGTGAAAAATCCGATCTGTACTCGTTGGGTGTGGTACTGTACGAAATGGTGACAGGCGTATTGCCGTTCGATGGTGACTCGGCGATCGGCATCGCGCTCAAACACCTGCAGGAGCCCGTGCCTGATCCGCGGCAATGGAATCCGGACATTCCAGATCAACTGATCGACATTATCATGCGGGCGCTGGAAAAAGATCCGCAAAACCGTTTCCCGTCCGCCAAAGCGATGATGCAGGAGCTTAAATTTGCGTTCCATTCGGACCGGTTGGAAGCGCCGCGTTGGCGTTCTGAAACTAAGGATGACGAAAATACCAAACCGATCGCCACGTTGTCCCGTGTGGAAGCGGCTGCGAAAGCGGAGGAACCGCGCCAATCTACAAAGGTGGGTCAGGACACCATGGCCAGCTTGGAGCGCCTGCGCAATATACCGGCTGACCAAAACAAGACCGTTTTGCAGCGTACCGTCATCTGGCTGGAGAATATGCAGGCCAACATGCCGTGGTGGCAAAAACTTCTGTTTGGACTATTTACCATGGTCGTGATCATTGCCTTGACCATCTTCGGATTCACCAGCCTGTGGAGCCTCTTCTCCAGCGCGGGTGAGGACCAGGGCGCGATGAACAAAAATCAACCGACCGCTCAGTCGGTGACGTTGGTAGATTTGACCAACAAGCCCCGTAGAGAAGCGGTAGAGTGGTTAAAAAGTCACGGTTTGAAGTGGCAAATTCAAAGGGAAAGCAAAGAAGGCGTCGAACCGGGTGTCGTTTTCAACCAGGAGCCGGCGAGCGGGACTTCCGTCAAGCCCGGCTCGCCGGTTACTTTGTACGTCGCTTCCAATGAAGGCATGGTACAGGTGCCCGATTTTAGGGGGAAATTTCAAAGCAGGGTGGAACATACCCCGGGATTTGATATTAAGCCCCGGTGGTGGGATTTTCCTGGTGTTCACGGAAAGGTGTATGAACAATACCCCGCACCCGGTACATGGGTGAAACCAGGCGCCACCATCTATGTGTGGGTAGACGCAGACAATAAGGTTGATCCCCCGCCATCCCAAGGAGGAAAACCGTAAACAAGGGGACTTCCGTCTGCATAGGTTTGTTAGATTTCTCACATAGGGAAAGATGAATAGAGGGGGATACGGGAAAACGGTCCCTGTGCCGTTTTCCCGTCGTTGGTTTGCGGCGGGAGACGTGACCCGCCATTTTGTGGCGTGAATACATACGACAAGGAGGAATGTTATGCCGGAGGGGCAAATCGTTCGGGCTGTCAGCGGTTTTTACTATGTGCGGACGCCGGAAGGGGAACAGGTGCAATGCCGCGCGCGCGGCGTGTTTAAAAAGAAAAACGTCACACCGTTGGTGGGCGATCTCGTTCGCTTCGACTGGACGGGCGACGGTCAAGGCTTCATCACAGAAGTAAAACCGCGCAAGACCCAACTGATTCGCCCTCCGATTGCCAATGTGGAGCAGGCGATCGTCGTGAGCGCTTTGCGTGAGCCTGCAATTCAACTCATGGTGTTAGACCGTGTGTTGGTGCATTGTGAAAAGGCAGGGCTGGATGTGGTGATTTGCCTGACCAAAACGGATTTGGTGTCGGATGAGGAGGAAATCGTACGGGTCCGATCTATTTACGAAACAGCCGGTTATCCGGTGGTGGCCACCAGTGTGGTGACGGGGGAAGGCATCGATACAGTCAGGCAATATCTGAAAGGAACGTTATCGGTATTTGCCGGCCAGTCCGGAGTGGGCAAATCTTCTTTGCTCAACGCCATTCACCCCGGTTTTCAACTGGCGACCGGATCTGTCAGTAGCAAGATCGGCCGGGGGCGGCATACGACGCGAACGGTGGAGATATTGGATCTTCCTGATGGGGGTCAAGTGGCGGACACACCAGGATTCAGTCAGTTGACATTTCAAGGAATGGAAGCAACCGATTTGAGCGATTGCTTCCCTGAATTCCGTCTGCGCTCCCCTGATTGCCGATTCCGAGGATGCCTTCATCGCAATGAGCCGGACTGTGCTGTCCGGTCAGCGGTGGAGAAAGGGGAAGTTGATGCCGGACGGTATGAGCACTACCTTCAGTTCTTGCAGGAAGTCGAAGCGTTACGGAGGTATTGAGCATGATCAAAATCGCACCATCCATTCTTTCCGCCGATTTCTCCCGACTGGGAGAGGAGATCAAGGAAGTGGAAGCGGCGGGAGCGGACTGGATTCACGTGGATGTGATGGACGGCCATTTTGTTCCCAACTTGACGATTGGTCCGCTTGTAGTGGAAGCGATCCGGCCTCATACGAGTCTCCCTTTGGACGTTCATTTGATGATCGAGGAACCGGATCGGTACATTCCCGCTTTTGCACGTAGCGGCGCCGACTGGATCAGTGTGCATGTTGAGGCGTGTCCGCATCTTCACCGAACTGTTCATCTGATCAAAGAGCATGGTGTCAAGGCGGGCGTGGTCCTCAATCCGGCTACGCCCGCAGGGGTATTGGAACCCATTTTGCCTGATGTGGACCTGATCTTGCTGATGACGGTCAATCCCGGCTTCGGTGGTCAGAAGTTCATCTCATCGGTACTGCCGAAAATCGGTCAAGTTCGCGACATGTTGCAACGCGTGGGTCGAATGGATGTCGCATTGGAAGTGGACGGAGGGATCAACCCGCATACCGCGGCCGATGTTGTAGCGCAAGGTGCCAATGTGTTAGTCGCCGGCTCTGCAGTGTTTGGGGCTGAGGATCGAGAAGAGGCGATGCGTCGGTTGCGGGAAGCGGCGAGAAACGCACTGGAAACATGATAAATAGGGTTTAAAATTGGGGCCGTTTCCCTGTAAAATGAAGGGAAACGGCCCCGGCTGTCTTGTCAACCGTACCTGCCTTGACAATAATAGAGATGAATTTTCGGCAGTGATGTGGAATGATGGCCGCAATCGATCGACGAGAGATGAAAATAACGCGAAAAAGGAGGAATGAATATTGACCAGTCAACGACGGTTGTTGACGTTAACCGAAATCGCCATCATGGCTGCAATCGGAGTATTGTTGTCCACGTACGTCAAAATCCAGGGGTTTTGGCCGCAAGGAGGTTCCATCAGCCTGGTGATGCTGCCCATCGCTTTGTTATCCTTTCGCCGTGGATGGGTGGCCGGCGTGATTTGCGGTTTGTTGGTTGGACTGATCAATTTGATGGTGGAACCGTTTGTGGTGCATCCTGTGCAAGTGGTGTTGGATTATCCGCTGGCTTTTGCGGCACTGGGCCTGTCTGGCGTGTTCGCCCCGAATCGGGACATACCTCGCGGTAAGCAGGTGACGCGGGCCATTCTGGGTTTGATTCTTGCTGGGGGTTTGCGCTTGCTGTCCCATTTCATCTCAGGTGTGATCTGGTTTGGTCAGTATGCACCCAAAGGGATGAATGTAGCCATGTATTCCTTCCTTTACAATGTTTCCTACATCTTGCCTGATGTGATCATCGCAGCAGTGCTCATGACAATCCTGATTACACAGGCACCGCAGTTGGTGATGAAACAACGGTGAGTGGGAAATTGCATGGGACAGAGCGTGTCGTGATTGTGGCGGGGGGGTCTACCGACACCGGAGACTTTTCAGCCATTCGTCCGGGTGACGTGGTGATTGGCGTCGACGGCGGTGCTGTTCGCCTGTGGGAGGCAGGTGTACGCATCGATTTGGCTGTCGGTGACTTCGACACGGCGGGTGAGGATTTTTTACATTCTTTGTGTGAATCCGGTGTTCCTACACGTCGATTGCCGGCGGAGAAGGATTTGACTGATACGCAGTACGCGGTGGAGCAAGCGTTGATGCACGACCCGCAAGAAATTCTGTTGTTGGGAGCGCTGGGCGGGACGCGCTTTGATCATGCATGGGCCAACGTGAGTTTGCTGGAGCGCATCGCAGATCGAGGCAGTGTCGGGATCATTCAGAACCGATGGAACCGGCTTCGACTGATGAAGGGTGCTGGGTCGCTTGTTCTTCCGCGAGATCGGTACGCCTATTGTTCGCTGCTGCCGGTGTCAGAGGAAGTGAGCGGGGTAACACTGACGGGCTTTCGTTATCCATTGAAAGAGGCGACGCTAAAACGGGGTGACACGTGGGGCATCAGCAATGAATGGGAAGCGGATCAGGCAGTCATCGTCATCCGCTCCGGTGTGTTGCTGGTGGTGGAGAGCAATGACGCATCTGCCGTTTAGCGTGTCTGCTCTATATCGTCCGCATCGCTTTCACGGGAAAACATGGTCTCTTATGGTTCCAGAGTTTGTTTATGGGCACACTTTCCCCTCCGTCGCATATAAATAAATGACGTCAACGAACACGGAATTTTACGTGCGTACTAACAGCGGTAAGGAGGGGTAAGGGTGAAGTTTTACACCATCAAGCTCCCGAAATTTCTCGGTGGGATGGTCAGAGCCCTCTTGAGCATGTTTCAGAAGGAAAAATGAGCTTCATCCATCTTGATCCATCACGCGCGTTAGCTCACGTCCCGGGGAGACTAGGGACGATGACGGCGTGTCCACGAAAAAAGCACCGCAAACGGTGCTTTTTTTGACGGCTTCAAAAAAACCCGCAGTCCGGTCAGACGCGGGTTACTTTTCCCGATTTAAGAGCTTTGGCACTCACATAGACGCGTTTCGGTTTGCCGTCCACCAAGATGCGCACTTTTTGAACATTGACGCCCCATTTGCGCTTGGACTTGCGGTTGGAGTGGCTAACTTTGTTTCCGGTGCGTCCTTCTTTACCGGTGATGAAACAACGACGGGCCACTCTGAACACCTCCCCAGTTTCCTCTCATAGATAGCAAAACACCTACACATTTTAGCACAACCCCAGCACCCTTGCAAGGAACGGGTTAACCAACTAAGATTGTTTGGTAACTTTTAATTCCTAACATGTTGTTGTACAATTGTGCTGAATGTGCAAAAGAGTGACCTCTCCCAAGGAGGAATGACGATGAGTCTCGAATTGGCCAATGATCTAGGGCACATCGAAGTAGCCAACGAAGTTCTTGCCACCATTGCCGGTGCAGCAGCCATGGATTGCTACGGCTTGGTCGGCATGGCTTCACGCAGCCAATTGAAAGACGGTATCACGGAGTTGCTCAAACGGGAAAATTTGAGCAAAGGGATCGAGGTCCGGATCGATCGGGGTGAAGTGGTGGTCGATATGTACATTATCGTCGGCTACGGAACGAAAATCTCCGAAGTCGCGAACAATGTTCAATCCAAAGTGAAGTACACACTGAAACAAATGGTGGGTATCGAGGTCAACCGGGTGAACATCTTTGTTCAAGGAGTACGGTTGGTCAACGAAGATTGACACTCCACACGGCTTACGCACCTCAAGTGCAATTCTTGAGGGATTTGTGGGACTCTTGGGTCGGTTTCCGTATTAAACAACACCAAGTTCAGAGGTGGTCATCACCCCGTCCCTTGCAATTCTAAATCCCGGTTGTATATACCTACATGGGCGGCGTACCAAAAAGTACGCTGGTTCCTTCTTTCACCCTATGGTTTTACTCGGTGGGAGGGTACTGGAACCTCATACCATGGCGTTTGAAGGAACGTGGCCCACTCGCAGTGGGAGGAGCAACTGCTCATACGCTCGCTTCATCAACAGATCGGTTGCTCTAGCCATATCAATAGGAGGTTCCGGGTAACGCAGCCTTTTATCCAACGAATGAAACCGTGGGGTTCTCGTTAGCATTTTCTGTAAGGAGGAGCACTGTTGACACATCAACAGATTGACGCGACACTTTTTTCACTCATGATTTGGGCGGGAGCGCACCAACTGGACAAACACGTGGAACAAGTAAACGCTCTCAACGTTTTTCCCGTACCGGACGGTGATACGGGGACCAACATGAATCTATCGTTCTCTTCCGGCGCCAAGGAAGTGGAACGGAAAAAGAGTGAGCATGTGGGGCAACTGGCGGAAGCGCTATCAAAAGGTTTGCTGATGGGGGCGCGCGGAAATTCCGGCGTCATTTTATCCCAGTTGTTCCGTGGGTTTGCCAAATCCGTTGCAAACAAGGCGACATTGACAGCGCGGGATTTGGCTTTGGCTTTCCAAAAGGGGGTGGAAACTGCCTATAAAGCTGTGATCAAACCAGTTGAAGGCACCATTCTCACAGTTGCGCGGGAAGCGGCGGAAAAAGGGCTGATGCGTATGAGCCAGACGAACGATGTGGTGGCGGTGATGGAGGCTGTGTTGGAAGAAGCACGCCTCTCCCTCTCTCGCACCCCCAAATTGTTGCCCGTGTTGGCGCAAACTGGTGTGGTGGATGCGGGCGGACAAGGATTGGTCCTCATTTATGAAGGTTTTTTGTCCGCTTTGAAAGGAATGGTGCAGCGAGAAGAGTCGAAATCACTAGCGACCGTCGTAGAGCCTGCTGAATCCTTGGGAGCGGTAGCACATCAAAGCGCACAGTCCAAAATCGACGCATCCGAAATCGAGCATGGATATTGTACCGAATTCATGATCATGTTGGAGAAGGATGCATTTGACGAGACGGTGTTTCGCCGGGAGATGGCGCAGTTTGGTGATTCGCTCTTGGTAGTGACTGACGACGATCTGGTCAAAGTGCACATTCATGCCGAGCGTCCTGGAGATGCGCTCAACTTTGCCATGCAATATGGTGGGCTCACGCGCATCAAAATTGAGAACATGAGGGAGCAGCACGCCAACATCGTGGAAAAGGTAGTGTCGGTTTCCCCGACTGAACCACCGGTAGAAAAGGTGGTGGAGCCCAAGCCCTACGGGCTGGTAGCGGTTGCTGCGGGGGACGGCATTGCGGAAATCTTCCGCAGTTTGGGCGTGGATGTGATTATCGAAGGCGGGCAGACGATGAACCCCAGCACGGAGGATATCGCCCGGGCAATTGAGCGGTTAAACGTCAAACATGTCATCATTCTGCCCAACAACAAGAATATCATCCTCACGGCGGAACAGGTGGTACATATCGTCGAAACCCCGGTGACAGTCTTACCGACAAAGACGGTTCCGCAAGGGTTGGCAGCACTGCTCGCTTTCCAACCGGACGCCGACTTGGAGGAGAACCGGCGGCGTATGACGGAAAGCCTGACTCGAGTACGTTCGGGCGAAGTCACCTATGCGGTTCGCGATTCCAACGTGCAGGACCTGGAGATCAAAGAAGGGGACTTCCTGGGTATTCGAGAAGGCAAAATTGAAACGGTGGGTGGCAGCCTGCTGGCCACTTCCCGGGACTTGCTCCAGAAAATGTTGTCAGAGCCGGCCGATGTCGTCACCATACTGTATGGGAAGGACGTCACCGACGCACAGGTCAAGGAGTTATCCGATTTTCTAAAGCGAAACTACCCCGATGTGGAATATGAAGTGCATTATGGCGGTCAACCATTGTATTTCTTCCTGTTTGCCGTAGAATAACCGCGGAGGTGCTTATTGCATTGCGCAAAGTAAAAGTAATCACCGATAGCACAGCGGACATTCCCGCCGAATTGGTACAGGAACTGGAGATTTCCGTTGTCCCTTTAAAAGTGCATTTGCAGGGTCAATCGTATTTGGACGGAGTAGAAATCCAACCAGAAACGTTTTATCAAAAGTTACAGGAAGCGGATGAGTTGGCGACGACTTCGCAGCCGTCCCCGATCGAATTTGTGGAAGCATATCGGGAGGCGGCCAAAGACGGTAACGTGGATATTCTCTCCATCCACTTGTCTTCCGCTTTAAGCGGTACGTTTCAGTCAGCGCTGCTGGCGAAATCGATGGTGGAGGAAGAGTTCAAAGTTACCGTCATTGATTCGAAAAAAGCGTCATACCCCATCGGCATGATCGTGGTTGAAGCGGCCCGCGCAGCCAAGGAAGGACGGTCGCTCGACGAATGTGTCGCTCTGGTCAACCGGATGATCGACGAGATGGGTGTCTATTTCATGGTGGACACGCTGGAATATCTGCAAAAAGGTGGCCGGATCGGAAAAGCGTCCGCACTCGTCGGATCGTTGTTGAACATCAAGCCGATTCTCTCCTTCAACGAAAACGGCGAAGTATATCCCCTGGATAAAGTGCGCGGCAAGAGCAAGGCTGAAGCCCGTGTCATTGAACTGGTCAGGGAAAAAGCTGGGGAAAAAGGTTTGAAAAAAGCGGCAGTATGCCACGCCAACAGGCCAGAAGAGGCGGAGAAATGGGCGGAGCGACTGCGCACCGAATTTGCGGTAGAAGATGTTGTCATCACGGAAGTTGGTCCGGTGGTCGGCACTCATGTCGGACCGGGAACGATTGCGGTCGTCGTTTTGCCTGCATAAATGTACCCGGTGATTGCTATCATTATTTTATCCTCTCTTTTTTCACGGGCGGAGCGAGGCAATAATGGCGAGTAGGTGGTTGCAGGAGGAGTGAGTGTGGATGAAGTATCGTACGGTGTTTGATATTATCGGGCCGATCATGATCGGCCCCTCCAGTTCTCATACAGCCGGAGCGGCACGGATCGGACGGGCGGCCCGCGCATTGTTTGGTAGAAAACCGAAAAAAGTGACGATTACGTTTTACGGTTCTTTTGCCAAGACGTATCGAGGACACGGCACCGACATCGCCATCGTCGGTGGTGTGTTGGATTTTGACACATTTGACAAACGGATTGTCGATTCTTTGAAAATCGCGCGTGAACAAGGGATCGAAGTGATCTTTCAGGAGTCGGAGGAAGTGCCGGATCACCCGAACACGGCACGGATTTTGCTGGAAGACGAGAATGGGTCGACGGAAGTGGTAGGGATCTCCATCGGCGGTGGCAAGATGGAGATCACCGAACTGAACGGTTTTTCACTCAACCTGTCCGGTAATGCACCGACATTACTCGTCCTGCACCATGACCGGTATGGTGCCATCGCCACCGTAGCCGGGATTTTGGCTCGCCATCAAATCAACATTGGTTATATGCAGGTTTCGCGTAAGGAAAAAGGTTCGCTGGCTCTGATGACCATCGAGACCGATCAGTCGGTGAGTGAAGAGGTGAAAGCCGAAATCGAGGCGCAAGAAGGCATCACGGGTGTGACCGTGTTGTCATGATTCACGGGTATGTCCGGTTCATCGTCACATACCGATGACCTTTATCGAAAGGCCGTCGATCCCGTGATTTCCGGGGTTCGGCGGCTGATTTTTTCCTGGATGGTGTGCTATCATAACTGTAGGAAAAAGGAATCTTCATCAGTTTTCAGCAACACGTCATCGAAAAGGAGACGGATCTCCATGAAGTTTCGAACGATAGCCGAATTGGTGGAAATTGCCGAGTCGGAACAAATGCCGATCTCGGAAGTGATGATACGGGCGGAGATGGAAGCGACGGGGGAATCCCGCGAGTCGATCTTCCGCATGATGGAGCAAAATCTGGATGTGATGGAGCAAGCCATCCACCGTGGCCTGACGGAAGATATCCGTTCCCACAGTGGATTGACGGGCGGTGACGCCAAAAAGATACAAGACTACAAAAACAAAGCGAAACTTCTACTGTCCGGCCCGACAGTTTTGGATGCGGTTTCACGTGCGACAGCCGTATCTGAAGTAAACGCCGCGATGGGAACGATCGTCGCCACGCCGACGGCCGGTTCATGTGGTATTCTGCCCGGCTGTGTGTTTACCGCAGCCAACCGGTTGAACTCAGACAGGGAAACGATGGTACGGGCGCTGTTTGTCGGCGGGGCGATCGGATATATCATCGCCAACAATGCATGCATTTCCGGGGCAGCAGGAGGTTGCCAGGCCGAGGTGGGGTCCGCTACGGCGATGGCGGCTGCTGCTGTCGTGGAAATGGCCGGTGGAACCCCCTCGATGTCAGCGCAAGCAGTGGCAATTGCGTTGAAAAATATGTTGGGTTTGGTCTGTGATCCTGTTGCCGGACTGGTCGAAGCCCCCTGCGTCAAACGCAATGCGATGGGAGCAGCGATCGCCATGGTGGCGGCAGATATGGCGATGGCCGGGGTAGAGAGCGTTATTCCGCCGGATGAAGTGGTGGAGGCGATGTATAAGATCGGCCGGGATATGCCGGTGGCCCTGAAAGAAACGGCATTGGGAGGGTTGGCGGCGACCCCGACGGGACGGGCATTGGAACGTCGGATTTTCGGGGGGACGCCACAGTGAACGGATGGATTTGAGAAACACGCCAGTGACGGCAATGACGGGAGTGGGAGAAAAGCGGGCAGAAGAGCTGGAGCAGTTGGGCATCCGAACCGTGGAGGACTTGTTGACCTATTTTCCATACCGGTACGAAGATTACCGTCTGGTCGATCTGACCTCGGCGGAGCACGAGGAGCGCGTCACCGTCCGGGGCAAGTTGATCACTCTCCCCAGCATCCGATGGTATGGCGGAAAAAAGTCCCGCATCAGCGCCAAACTGGATGTGGACGGTTTGGCGGTTCAAGTGGTGTGGTTCAATCAGGCATATCTCAAATCCAAGCTCCAAATAGGGCAGTCCCTGATGGTTTCGGGAAAGTGGGATCGGCATCGTCTGCAGATTACTGCGGATCGGACTTTTTTCAACAGTGCCGAGCAGGAAAAGCAAGCCGGTCGCCTCTTGCCGGTCTATTCGATCTCGGGCAGCATCAAGGTCGCTTGGTTGCGCAAAACCATCCATCAGGCTTTTCTTCAGTTTGGACGACAAATTGAAGAGGTGTTGCCGGCGGAGATCATTGAACGGTACCGGTTGATGGACCGGGCGCAGGCCATGTATCGTCTCCATTTTCCTCGAAGCAGGGAGGAAGGAAGCCGTGCTCGACGTCGAATGGCATATGAGGAGCTGTTTTTGTATGAATTGAAACTTCTTCATTGGCGCAGGCAGACGCGTGAACGGGTAGAAGGCATTGCCCATGAATTTGATACAGGTCAAGTCAAACAAATGATCGAGGGTTTGCCGTTTTCCCTGACGGGTGCCCAACAGCGTGTCGTCCGCGAAATTTTGGACGATTTGCGAGCGCCGGAGCAGATGCACCGTCTGTTGCAAGGAGATGTGGGTTCAGGTAAAACGGTCATTGCAGCGATCGCGCTCTACGCCAATTATCTGAGCGGTTGTCAGGGCGCGTTGATGGTGCCGACCGAGATCCTGGCTGAGCAGCATATGCAGTCATTGCGGAAGCTCCTGGAACCGTACGGCGTCCGTTTGGCTTTGTTGACGGGAAGTTTGACCACCAAAGAGCGGCGGGAAGTACTGGGTGAATTGCAGATGGGGTTGACCGATGTGGTGGTGGGAACGCATGCGTTGATCCAGGAGCCTGTGACGTTTCAACGTTTGGGATTGGTGATCACCGACGAGCAACACCGGTTCGGGGTGAAGCAGCGGGCCCGTTTTCGGGAAAAAGGAGAAGCACCGGACGTACTCCATATGACGGCGACGCCCATTCCTCGTACACTGGCGATCACGGTTTACGGGGATATGGATGTCTCGGTGATCGATGAAATGCCGGCCGGTCGTCAACCTGTCGACACCTATTGGGTCAAATCCGATGTATGGCCACGTGTGGTGCAATTTATCGCGAAGGAATGCCGCAACCATCATCAGGCGTATGTCATCTGCCCCCTGATCGACGAATCCGAGAAACTGGATTTGCAAAACGCCCAGGCTGTGTTTGAAGAATTGACGCAAACGCTGGCGCCCGTGCGGGTTGGTCTTTTACATGGAAAAATGTCTCCGGCGGAGAAAGAAGAAGTGATGCGGCGGTTTGCGGCCAATGACATCCAGGTGTTGGTGTCCACCACCGTTGTGGAAGTAGGGGTCAACGTACCCAACGCCACTGTAATGGTCGTTTATGATGCCGACCGTTTCGGATTGGCCCAACTCCATCAGTTGCGCGGTCGGGTGGGCCGCGGCGGCGGTTCGGCTACTTGCATTCTGGTAGCTGATCCCAAAACGGAAACGGGCGTGGAACGGATGCGAATTATGACAGAGACGACAGACGGATTTGAAATCGCTCAACGTGATTTGGAACTGAGGGGACCGGGAGATTTCTTTGGTGTCAAACAGAGCGGGTTGCCCGATTTTCGGGTGGCAGATGTGGTGGAGGATGCCAAGATCCTGGAAATTGCCCGTACGGATGCCATCCGGCTGATCACAAGCCCTGATTTTTGGCAGCGCAATGAATGGTCGCCCCTGCACCGCTACCTTCGAAGTTTGGATGAAGAAGGACAAGTAAATTTTGATTGAACAAGTTTTACGTTGTCGATTTGCACATAAGAATATGTTGTGACTGAAAAAACCTAGAGGTTCCGCGCCTCTAGGTTTTCTCCCGGATGTTGGACCCGTCTCACCATCAGAATGGGTCTTTTTTTCTCGCCTTCCTTTTGTAACGCCGTCCATATCGCTGCGACAGTTGTGTCAGTGTCTCGATCAGCCTGACGACCGCAGAGAAGAGTATGATCCATTTCTCCACGTTCGTACCCTCCTTTCTAATCAAGGCTGCTACTGACGGCGGACTTGCCAGCCAACTCCCGTCAAGTCAATGGGGTCAATGGTAGAAAGGAGCGCAGATGTTGGAATACAGATGGTGAAGTCAGAAAGCGGTAGGTGGGGTGGAAACGAGCGGATAAACAAGAGGTTTCAGTCCGATTGCTTTGGGGTAAAAATATATTCCGAATTTTTTAAAATAAGCTTCCGAAATTGGTTAAATCTGGGTGCTGGCCTAACTCCAATATACCATATCAAACCAATGATGTAAACACATAGAAATATTTTTCGGCCGACTCGGCGTTTTTTTTATTGGGATTCTACCTTCCGCCCGCGATTTTTGCAGGCCAGGTGAACAGATTTGGCAATTACGCATAGGCTGTTGGTATCAAATCGATAACTGAGTGACTATCTGTCGAGATCCGACGGTCAGATGGAGGAGAAAGCTGTGAATCCGGATAAAGCGCTCTATATGGATTTGGCCAGAACGATCAATCAGACGTTGGGAAGAAAGGCGATTCACCCGGAAAGGATTCGCCAAGCCGTTGAAGAAGCCAAACGGATCAAGCGATATGGCGGTACATCGGAACTGATGCATTATGCCACTCATTTATACGAAACTTGGTTTACCCCGGAAGAAGTGGAGATGTTGAAGCGATCTCCGAGAAAAAAGGAATTGTCGCACCGTATGATCGATCTGTTGGTCCTGGAAAAAGTGCTGACTCCCGCGCAAGGGATGATGTTCAAGCACATGGTGTAACGGCGGTACGTGGATCGGTTCAGCTAGGGGTTGTTTCGTAATTCCGGTAAGCTTTACATTTTCCGGCTTAGCATGGATGGATAGCGATAAAGAAAATTTTTTGAAGACAACCCCCAGGTTGTACCTGGTCATTTTCCGTCAGGTGAAAGGGTGGCGCACTCTTTGGGCAATCCCCCTCAAAAGATTGGGTGGGTTGAATGGGCCGATATCTCAGACAGGATAAGGGCATCCGTCATACGATAGCAGTGTATCCATGGTTGCACATTCAAAAGCTTGAAAGGGGGAAGGCGCCCTTTGAAAAAACTGCGGACCCATAGCCAGCCCCAATCCCGTGGTTTGAGCTGGTTACAGGAAAAAGTGGATCAACTGTTGAAAGACCGTCTGGAACACCTTTCGCGTCTGCGTGAACAACAACTGCAACCTCACGAACCTCCCGGCGCGCCGCAAGGTCATGAATCGCCTCATCGGCATGGAATGACCGAATTAAATCCGATGGAATCTCCACGTCATAGAGAGTTGCCCCCGGCTCCGCCGTGGGGTGAAGAATGGCCGGCCCCGCCGCGGAATCAGGATGGAGCATCCGAACCGCAGGAGCGAGAAGGCTCCCGAAACATCAGAGAATGGCTGTTGTATGAATGGGACTTTGAGGATATTCCCCCACCGCAGCATCTTTTGGAAAAAGGGGAGAATACACAGAAGCGAGCCCCCGATATGATGGAGTGGCCGCCGATCACTCAGTGGGACGATCTGCATCGCAATAACCGGAGTGTACCAGACTGGGAGGGGTTTCCACCGATTCCAGATGAAACAAAAGAGGCGAAAAGAGCCAAAGTGAATACCGCCAAGAGCGGAGGACGGCGAAGCAGGAACCGGCGTCGTAAAAAACGGTAACCGGAAAGTGTCTGATTCGCAGACGATGTCAAGTCTGCGGATTTTTTTTTTGCACAAAAAAGGACTCGCGGGTAACCCCAGCGAGCCGATAGTATCCGTGCACTTTTGCACCGATACTGAAATGGGAGAGGAGAAACCGGAGGAAGAGCTTATGGGGAAACGTAAGTCTTCTCCGCGGTTTGACGGCATCGGTTGATGCCGCCATTCCTATCGTTGCCACATCCGAAGCAAAATATACGCCTTGGTTATCCGATTTTTTGCTCTCAGCATGAACGCGTTTTCACCAATGTTTTCTTTATGGTAGGATAGAAATGTTCACGTTGATGAAGAAGGCATGTCTGGAGGTATGACACCCCAGAAGGTTTCGCTGAGAACAGAGAAAGAGTGAAAGTCTTCTCCCTATCAAGTGACGCTGGGACGTGTCCAGAAAACCCACAAAGGGGCAATGTATCCCCAGGTGACGACGACCTAATTACAATCAGAGAACCGGAAATCGCGAGGTTCGGATCGCAGGCAATTTCCGGAGGATGAAAGAGAAACGGGAGACTGCTTTTGCGGGACTTTGTGGGTGTTCCTTGCAGATCGGACAGATCAGGCATGTCCAAAAAAAGAGGGTGTATAGACTCATGCGGATTATTGCCGGCGCTGCACGCGGTTTGCGACTGAAAATGGTTCCCGGCAAGCATGTGAGGCCCACCGCGGACAGAGTGAAGGAGTCATTGTTTCACATCATCGGCCCTTTTTTTGAAGGCGGATGGGTGCTGGACCTCTTTGCCGGTACTGGTGCTCTGGGTTTGGAGGCCCTGAGTCGCGGGGTGGATCGCGCGGTGTTCGTGGATCGTCATCGGTTGAGTGTGGAAACGATCCGCGCCAATGTTCAATTGGCCGGCTTCGAGGAACAAGCGGAGATTTATCAGCGAGACGCACGAGCCGCCATCCGAGTGTTGGCCCGTCGCGGGATTCGCTTTCAATTCGTTTTTATTGATCCTCCGTACCGAGAAGGTTGGCATGTGCCCGTGTTGAAGCAATTGGCGGCAACACCGATCTTGGAAAAAAACGGTGTGGTCGTTGTCGAATCAGCGTCTGATCAGGAGCTGCCGAAGGCGGTAGAGGCACTTCACGTTACTCGCGAGCTGGTGTATGGTGACACCGCGATCCGGTTATACCAGCTACAAAGAAATGTTTAGGAGGTGGAGGCGGTGACGGTTGCCGTATATCCTGGAAGTTTTGATCCTTTGACCTACGGTCATCTCGATATCATCCAACGTAGTTCCAAAGTGGTGGACCACCTGATTGTGGCGGTACTACATAATGCACAGAAACAGCCCTTGTTCAGCGTGGACGAGCGGAAAGCCCTCATCAGTGAAGTGGTGGCCGATATGAAAAACGTGGAAGTGGACAGCTTTGACGGGCTGTTGGTCGACTATGTACGCAAACGGAACGCGGATGTCATTGTTCGTGGACTGCGGGCGATTACCGATTTTGAGTACGAGTTGCAATTGGCTTCCATCAATCGAAAGATGAATCCGGACGCGGAAACCCTGTTTATGATGACGAACAATCAATATTCTTTCCTCAGCTCCAAGATGGTCAAAGAGGTGGCCAAATATGGGGCGGATGTCAGCGATCTGGTTCCGCCGCCTGTTGAGGCTGCGCTTCGGAACAAATTTGGATTCCAGTGATCAACCCGGTGGCGACATCGGGTTTTTCACCTTTTGGCGGGAGACTGAGAACGCATCATCTGCATGATCAAACCCAACCCGATCATGACAGTGAAAACGATCAGGGTTTTTTCGGCATTCCACCATACTTGCTCCCCGAACGAAGGCCAGCCGGAAACGGAGATTCGTGCGGCAAATGCGGGAATGGCCACCACTGTCTCCGCCGTTTTCAACGGTGCTCCCAACAGGTAGGTCAATGCTGCGGCCAGGCCGGCATGAATGAATCGGGCCACCAAATATGGCGTGTAGCGAATGTCCGTCTTGCTCAATATGCTGACCACTTGGGCATGAACGGACAATCCGCTCCATGCCAGGACAGCACCGGCAACGGCCAACTGGTCGGTCGGAGAAACGGTGGGCAATGTGTTGCTGATCCCTTGCACCCCCAGTGTCGCTTCGAAGAAGCCGGCGACAAAAGGTGCGGACATTTCCATAGGCACTCCTGCTGCCTGCAGAATCGGACTGATCAGCAGTACGAGGACATGTGTCACACCGAGCAGTGTCAACACTTGGATGATGACGGAAAACATCATGATGAATCCACCGATCATCAATAAGGTCTGAATGGAGGATTGGATCGCGTCCCCCATCAATTTTCCCAATGTTCGTCCGTCTTGCAAGCGGGCGTGATGCATGGCCCGAAATGCGCGGGTCAAGAAAAAAGAATGATCTTCGTGCGAGAGAGTAGTAACCTCGTCGCCCCCGTTATGAAAGCGCATCAACCACCCCACCAGAACACATGCACCATAATGCGCCAAGGCAATGGTGATACCGTAGGAAGCATCACGAAAGAAGCCCACAGCAACGGCGCCGAACAAAAATAACGGGTCAGCGGTGCAAGTGAAGGAAACCAGTCGTTCCCCCTCTACACGGGTCAGTAAGTGTTGTTCCCGAAGTCGTGCCGTCAGTTTCGCCCCCATCGGATAACCTGAGGCGAACCCCATCGCCATGACAAAGCCGCCCGTACCGGGCACACGAAACAGGGGGCGCATCAATGGCTCCAGCAGGATGCCCATGAAGTGGACGACACCGAGCCCCATCAGGATCTCCGATGCGATAAAAAAGGGAAACAGAGCGGGAAAAATGACGTCCCACCAAATTTTTAACCCTTTTAAGGAAGCTTGGAAGGTGGGTTCAGGGTAAAACACCAGTGAAACGGCAAAAAATAAGGCGACCAAAGCAAGTCCCAGTGATTTCAGTTGGGAGAGCAGGACAAGGTTTGTCCGATACATCGGAATCCTCCAAACAGGCGTGAGGTGATGGTGATATCATGTCTACGCGATCATGCGGGGAATTAGACCGCTTGTCTGTCCCATAGAATGCGTAAGGAAATGCGTTGTTTAGAAATCGGCAACGTTTCCTAAGGTGATCGACTTACCATCAGACATGGGACACCCGAAAGGAGGGGGCGTTTTGGGAGGGCCGAAAATTGGATTGGCTTTGGGATCGGGTGGGGCAAGAGGTTGGGCCCATGTTGGAGTGCTCAAGGTGTTGCAGGAAGCGGGCATCCCCGTTCACATGATTGCGGGAAGCAGTATGGGGAGTTTAGTCGGAGCGTTATATGCTAATAACTTAGAGTTGGACATGATTGAAGGTTTGGCGACACGGTTGAAGCGCAAATATTGGGTTGATCTGACCGTTCCGCGCAAAGGATTTATGATCGGTGACAAAGTAAGAGAGCTGATCCGCTTGCTCACACACGGAAAATCAATAGAAGAATTATCTATTCCCTTGGCGGTGGTGGCGACCGATCTCGTAAAAGGGGAACGTGTGGTATTTACGTCCGGTCCGGTTGATTTGGCGGTACGGGCGAGTATCTCCATCCCCGGAATCTTTGAACCAGTCGAATGGGAAGATAAAATCCTGGTTGACGGTGGTGTGATCGACCGCATTCCCATTACGGTGGTTCGTGAGATGGGAGCCGATTTGGTCATTGCGGTCGATGTGGTTCCGCGTTTCAACGAAGTCAAAATCCGGTCGATCTTTGATGTGATTGCGCAAACGCTCGGGGTGATGGAGAGGCAAATGCTCAGCCAGCAATTGATTGAAGCTGACTTCCTGATTCACCCGGAGATGTCTGAAATCAGTCCGACCGCTTTTCATCAGGTGGAGAAATGCATCCGTTTAGGTGAGGAAGCGGCGCGTGCACATGTGGAAAGGATTCGGGAGCGGATCCGCAACTGGGAAGGAGTGGAAGGTGATGGGGTGGCCAAGTAATAATCGGCACCGTTGGCTGCAGGTATTGGCAATATTGGCGGTGTTGGCTGTGTTGGGTTGGGTGATTCCGGTTCCGTATTATGTGATAGCCCCTGGTTCGGCCATGCCGGTGGCACCAATGGTGAAAATTCAGGGTGTGCACCCTGATGAGGCAGGCGCGTTTTACCTTACGACGGTATTGATGAAGGAAGGAAACGTATGGACTTATCTACTGGCCAAATATGGAGATGATGGCGAACTGGTCGCCAAACAGGAAATATTGAGCCCGGGAGAGAATTCACGTGAGTATTTCCAACGGCAGGAAGAAATTATGCGCACTTCGCAGGACAATGCAGTCATCGCCGCATTTCATCAAGCAGGCAAACCTGTTTCAGTGAAACTGCGCGGCGTAAAGATCTTGCGTGTGGTTAAAGGAATGCCGGCGGAAAAAGTATTGAAGGAAAACGATTTGATCCAGGCGATTGACCGACAGCCTGTGCAAACAGCCGATCAGTTGATGCAGGCGTTGAAATGGCGCCACCCAGGAGAACGTGTCCGGCTGCGAGTGGTTCGTAACGGAAAAGTAAGGGAAGAGACGGTGACACTGACCCGTCTTCCGGTGATGCCGGGGAAAATACAGGCGGGAATCGGAATTGTTCCCGTCACGGATCGAGTAGTGAAAACCAGGCCTGTCATCAGATTGAATGCGGGAGACATCGGCGGGCCGTCGGCCGGGTTGATGTTTTCGCTGGAGATCGTCAATCAGCTGACACCCGGCGATTTGACCAAAGGATATCGTGTAGCCGGAACGGGCACGATCTCCCCTGACGGACGTGTGGGGCAAATCGGCGGGGTGGAGCACAAGGTAGTGGCCGCAGAGCGGGAAGGCGCGACCCTCTTTTTTGTACCGAAAGATATCGCACCGGGTGACAGCAATTCGGAAACCGCGCAGGCCACGGTAAGGCGTTTGAAATTGCACATGAAAGTGGTTCCCGTCGCCACCTTGCAGGAAGCAATCCGGTATTTGGAGCGTCTGCCCCAGCGGCGGAAGGCGGCTTTCCATCAGGCGGAAACATTGACAGGTCGTCGGGATTGGCATATAATAACCCTGTTTTCATAAGGAGTGGGAGCATGCAGGTATCCCTGCGGGAACTCAACCGCATCGGGGCGGAAACGCTGGTTTTGAACGAAACGGTTGAACTGGAGGGGCTTGAACGGGAAGTGCGGCAATTGGTTCGGTTTGAGCCGCTCCGCGTTCAGGTCGCTATTTCCCGTAACGACCATCGATTTCATGTGAAAGGTGAACTAGAAACGACGGCGACGGTCGTCTGTTCCAAATGTTTGAAGCGATTTGACGTCCCTTTGCATACCGAATGGGAAGAGTGGTTGACCGACCATCCCGCGTATGCGGAGGAGACGGAGGAACGGGAAGTTCAACTGATCGAATCCGATCCGGTCGATCTTACCCCTTACATACGGGAAGCAATGTTGTTCACCCTTCCGTTTATCCCCGTATGTCGGGAAGATTGCAAGGGGTTGTGTCCCAAGTGTGGCGTCAACCGGAACGAAGTGACCTGCACCTGCGACATGGAACGGATCGATCCCCGACTAGCGGCTTTACAGGATTGGTTCAACCAGCATCCTGAAAAAGATTAGGGCATCTAGGTCATTTAGCGACGATAGGCTGCCCTGATCGGTTCCATCATGTTGGAGGGGGTGAAATCATGGCAGTACCTTTTCGGCGTACATCCAAAACCCGTAAGCGCAAACGGCGCACGCACTTCAAACTGGCTGTACCGGGCATGGTGCGTTGCCCGCAATGCGGCGAATTCAAACTGGCTCACCGCGTGTGCAAAGCATGCGGATACTACAAAGGCAACGAAGTGGCCAGCAATGACTGATCACACGGAATAAAGCGGAAGACCGGCGTCAGCGACCGGTCTTTCATCATTTTTGGGACATTCGCTAAAATAGCCGTTGTATTTTGGCGGCGTTTTCTATATACTAAGTTAGGACTTGGTATTAATAGGTGGTCTTAAAAGGTGGTGAGACTCCCGCTGTGCGCCTCTCGAAGAAAGAACGGCAGCGTCAATTGACGTTGGCGTTACAACAAAACCCGTTCGCGACGGACGAAGAGATGGCCCGCCAATTCGGCGTCAGTATCCAGACGATCCGGTTGGATCGGATGGAATTGGGCATTCCCGAACTGCGGGAACGAATCAAGCACATGGCGGAAGAGAAATTTGACCGGGTGCGTTCGTTGGCGCCGGAAGAGGTGATCGGTGAGATCGTTGAACTCCACCTGGATCACGGCGGAACTTCCATTTTGGAAATCAAGCGGGAGCACGTGTTCACCCGCAATCGCATCGCACGCGGGCACTACCTGTTTGCGCAGGCCAATTCGCTGGCGGTGGCGATTATCGATGCGGAGATCGTGTTGACCGCTTCGGCGGGTATTCGCTTTCTGCGCCCCGTTCGCTTGGGGGAAAAATGCGTTGCCAGGGCGAAAGTAGTGAAGAAAGGTGCCCACCGCGTACAAGTCGACGTGAAAACCTATGTGGAAGAAGAAATCGTCTTTCAAGGCGAATTCGATATGTATCGTGCCTCGGGAGACGAGGCGGTTAAATTGAAGGAGGGGCATTGATGCGCATTGCGTTGGACGTAATGGGCGGGGACCATGCGCCAACGGCCATATTCGAAGGAGTGCGGCAAGCGGCTGAACAATGGCCGGATTTGCGTTTGATATTGATCGGCCGGGAAGAAGTCTTGCATTCTCAAACGAGTTATCCATCCAATGTGGAACTCCATTCCGTCACCGAGTCGATCGACGCGGGAGAAGAGCCGGTCAAGGCCATCCGACGTAAAAAGGATTCGTCCATCGTCGTCGGTTGCCGGATGGTGAAGGAGGGCAAGGCGGACGCATTCATCAGTGCCGGCAATACGGGCGCACTGATGGCGGCCGGGCTGTTTTACACCGGCAGATTGCAGGGGGTTGACCGTCCAGCATTGGCGCCGGTGTTCCCCACGATGGACGGACGCGGCATATTGGTATTGGACGTGGGTGCCAATCCGGAAGCCAAACCGGAGCATTTGGCGCAATACGCCAGGATGGGTGCGATCTATGCCGAAAAGGTATTGGGTTTTGAAAAACCGCGTGTCGGTTTGCTCAACATCGGAACGGAGGAAGGGAAAGGAACGGATCGGACCAAAGAGGCGTACAACTTGCTGTCGCAGTTGCCCATACGGTTTATCGGCAACGTGGAAGCGCGGGACGTGTTGTACGGGGTGTGCGACGTTCTCGTGTGTGACGGTTTTTCCGGCAATATTCTGCTGAAAAACACAGAAGGCGTGGCCAAGGCGATTTTTGAACGGTTGAAAGCGGAATTTACCCGTACATGGTTGAACAAATTGGCTGCGGCGATTTTGAAACCTGGTCTGAAACGGTTCGCCAAAGCGATGGATTACACCGAACATGGCGGTGCGCCGCTGTTGGGGTTAAGCGGGGCGATCGTCAAGGCACACGGATCTTCTGACGCCAACGCGATTACCAATGCGATTCGCCAGGCGCGTCGGTTTGTGGAACAGGCGGTGATTTCACAGATCTCCGGTGAGATCGGGAATGACAGGGGGGAATGACGACGATGATGCGATCCGTGGGGATTTTAGGAACCGGCGCGCATTTGCCGGAAAAGGTGTTAACCAATTCCGATTTGGAGAAGATGGTGGATACTTCGGATGAGTGGATTGTGAGCCGAACCGGTATCCGGGAGCGGCGCATCGCGGCGGATAATGAAGCATCTTCGGACTTGGCGGTGGAGGCCGGACGAAAAGCGTTGGAAGCGGCGGGGATCACACCTGATCAGTTGGACTTGATCATTGTGGCCACGGTGACGCCCGACATGATGTTCCCTGCAACGGCCTGCCTCGTACAGGACCGACTGGGAGCTTCAAAAGCGGCTACTTTTGATCTGTCCGCCGCTTGCACCGGATTTTTGTACGGAATTACCACGGCGGTCCAATTCATCGCCAACGGAATCTATCGTTACGCTTTGGTGATCGGTGTCGATTGTTTGTCCAAAATCACCAACTGGGAGGATCGGAATACTTGTGTGCTGTTTGGCGATGGGGCGGGCGCAGTGGTACTGGGCCCCGTCGAAGAGGGATATGGTTTCCTCTCGTTTGATTTGGGCGCGGATGGTTCGGGTGGTAACCTGTTGCTTCAGCCGGCCGGGGGTTCGCGTATTCCGGCGACAGTGGAGTCGGTGGAGAAAAAACTGCACACTATCTCCATGTCTGGCGGGGAAGTGTTCAAATTCGCCGTTCGCGTCATGGGCAATGCCGCCGAAGAGGCGTTGAAAAAAGCGGGGTTGACCAAGGACGACATCGATTTTCTCGTCCCGCACCAAGCCAATATCCGCATCATCGACGCCGCGGTAAGGCGTTTCGGTCTGTCGGAAGACAAAGTGATTGTCAACTTGGATCGCTATGGTAACATGTCGTCTGCCTCCATCCCGGTCGCGTTGGACGAAGCCGTGCGTGAAGGTCGCATTCGTGAGGGAGATACCCTGGTGCTCGTCGGATTCGGCGGTGGACTGACTTGGGGTGCGGCCGTACTCAAGTGGTCCACCAAAGAAAAACTAGGGGACTAAGACCTGGCTGGTCATTCGACCAAGCGGCAATGTTTTCCAGGCGAGAGCCGGGAATGCGATGTGGACGCTATGGATCAGACACCCCTACAAGCATGTCTGGTTATTTTAGGAAAGGGAAGCCTGTTTCTCGCGGTCGACCTTAACTTTGAGATTGGTGAACTAAAGCGAGTGAGAAATAGAATGGATTCGACACACCCCAAACACGGCGCAAGTTGACGGAAAGGAGCAGGAACGATGGGAAAAATCGCGTTTCTCTTCCCCGGTCAGGGATCGCAATCCGTGGGGATGGGTCGGGCCATCGCGGAACACGACGAGCGTGCGGCACGTCTTTTCGCTCAGGCGGATGAAGTGCTCGGTTATGCGTTGTCTCGACTCTGTTTCGAAGGCCCTGAAGAGGAGTTGCGCCTGACGGCTAACACGCAACCGGCAATTTTGACCACCAGTATGGCTATCTATACGGTTTTTGCTGACGCAGGGATCGAGCCCGATTATGTGGCGGGACACAGCCTGGGAGAATATTCGGCGTTGACCGCCGCAGGAGCACTTGATTTTGCGGATGCGGTGGCCACCGTGCATCGGCGCGGACTGTTCATGGAAGAAGCAGTCCCTGCCGGTCAGGGGGCGATGTCGGCGGTGATGGGATTGGAACGCGAGGCGTTGGATGCGGTGTGCCGAGAAGTGACGCGCGAAGGCCACGTAGTGGTGGCGGCCAATTACAACTGCCCTGGGCAGATCGTCATTTCCGGACATCGTGACGCCGTCGAGGAAGCGGGCGAAAAAGCCAAAGCCGCCGGGGCTCGTCGAGTGATTCCGCTCGCCGTCAGCGGCCCCTTCCATTCACCTTTGATGCAACCGGCGGCCGAACGGTTAAAAGATGTTCTCGATGCCATCACCGTCCGTGATGCACGCGTACCGGTCGTGGCCAACGTCTCGGCCTCTCCGATCCAAGACGCGGATGAGATCCGCCGTTCGCTGGTGGAACAAGTGGCCAGCCCCGTTTTGTGGGAGGATAGTGTTCGCTGGATGTTGAATCAGGGAGTGGACACGTTCGTGGAGATCGGACCGGGCAACGTGTTGACCGGATTGGTGCGGAAAGTGGAGCGCGAAGTGACTGCTGTTTCCGTACAGGACGTGGAAACACTGCAGGCAGCAGTGGATACGTTGCGAAAATGACGATGACCGAAGGAGGCTCACGCATGTTAACCGGTAAAGTGGCGATCGTCACCGGCGGTTCCCGCGGCATCGGGCGGGCCGTTTCACTCCGATTGGCCCGAGCGGGTGCTGATGTAGCTGTCGTGTTTGCTGGCAACCGCGAAAAGGCGGAAGCCGTCGTCGGCGAAATTCAGGAGATGGGTCGACGGTCCGTGGCGATCCAGGCTGACGTTTCACAGGCAGAACAAGTGGACGCCATGGTGAAACAAGTGATCGAGGCGTTTGGCCGAATCGATATTTTGGTGAACAACGCAGGAATCACCCGTGACAATCTCCTGCTCCGATTGAAAGAGGAAGATTGGGACGCGGTGATGAGCACCAACCTCAAAGGGGTGTTCCTGTGCACCAAGGCGGTCACCCGCCAAATGATGAAACAACGCTTCGGCCGCATTATCAACATCAGCTCTGTGGTGGGATTGATCGGGAACCCGGGGCAAGCCAACTATGTGGCCGCCAAAGCCGGCGTGATCGGCTTGACCAAAACGGCGGCGCGCGAATTGGCCAGCCGGGGCATCACCGTGAATGCAATTGCACCAGGTTTTATCGAAACCGATATGACGGCTGTATTGGGAGAGGAAACCCGGGAGCAGATGCTCAGTCAAATCCCGTTGGGCCGTTTTGGTTCCGCTGAGGATGTGGCCGGTGCGGTTGCGTTTTTGGCGTCCGATGACGCCGCCTACATCACGGGACAAACCTTGAATGTGGACGGCGGCATGGTGACTTACTAACATCGTGAATCCACGGTGGGTTGACGCATATGGTCGGATATTCGACGGCGTTGCTCATCGTTTTGGATTGCTAGTCTTTTAATGGTACTTTTCGTATAATACGAAAGGGAGGTGAACAAGATGGCAGATACGTTGGAGCGTGTGAAACGCATCATTGTAGACAAGCTCAACGTGGATCCTTCCGAAGTGACTCCGGAAGCCTCGATCAAGGAAGATCTGGGAGCTGACTCCCTTGATGTGATGGATTTGGTTCTGGAGCTGGAAGATGAGTTTGAAATGGAGATTTCGGACGAAGACGCTGAAAAAATCTCCACGGTGGGGGATATCATCGCGTACATCGAGTCCCACAAATAATCAAAGTCCCGTTACATAACGGGACTTTCAGGTTATTGATATCTCGACCTGAGCAGGGGGGCGTTTTCCCGGCCGGATGTCCGCTATACGGCGGATTGCGGCGGGAAACGCATCCTCTCCCCCATATGAAGAAGTAGAAGGGGTGCATAACGGCACCCTTCACATAGATCAGTTGTTGGAAAAGGCGGTGGAATCATGAGCCGACGAGTGGTGATCAGTGGCTTGGGGGTCATTTCGCCGATCGGCAACGACTTGTCGACGTTTTGGAACAATCTGATCGCCGGAAAATCCGGCGTGGGTCCAGTGACCCAGTTTGATGCGAGCGACTATCCCACGCGCATCGCGGCGGAAGTCAAAGACTTTGACCCGTTGGATTACATGGACAGAAAAGAAGCACGGCGCATGGACCGTTTTGTTCAGTTTGCTGTTGCCGCTGCCCGCCAAGCATTGGAACATGCCGGATTGGACATGAATCAGGTGGATCCGGATCGTGTCGGGGTGTACATCGGCTCGGGCATCGGCGGTTTGACCACTTGGGAGGAACAGTACCAAGTCTTGTTGAATCGTGGACCAAACCGGGTGAGCCCGTTCTTCATCCCGATGATGATCTCCAATATGGCGGCGGGTCAGGTATCCATTATTACCGGTGCCAAAGGGCCCAACAGCACATCTGTATCTGCCTGTGCCTCTGGTACGCACTCCATCGGGGACGCGTTTCGGATCATCCAGCACGGGGATGCCGACGTCATGATTGCCGGCGGGGCGGAATCCACGATCCGTCCACTCGCATTTGCCGGATTTTGTGCGGCTCGTGCCATGTCCACGCGCAATGACGAGCCGGAAAAGGCGAGCCGGCCGTTTGATAAAGATCGGGACGGGTTTGTCATGGGCGAAGGAGCGGGCGTCTTGATTCTGGAGGAACTGGAGCACGCGAAAAAACGGGGAGCCAACATCATCGCCGAAATTGTGGGTTACGGTATGAGCGGTGACGCCTACCACCTTACCTCACCTGCACCGGGAGGAGAAGGGGCAGCCCGTGCCATGACGCGCGCCATCCAAGAAGCCGGACTGAAACCGGAAGATATCGATTACATCAATGCTCACGGTACGTCGACCGACCTCAATGACAAATTTGAAACCATTTCCATCAAAAAGGCGTTCGGCGATCATGCCTACAAGTTGGCCATTAGCTCCAACAAGTCGATGATCGGACATATGCTAGGCGCCGCAGGTGGTGTCGAAGCGGTGGCGACAGCGATGACGCTCAAAGAGCAAATCATCCCGCCGACGATCAACTATGAAACACCGGATCCGGAATGCGATCTGGATTACGTCCCCAACGAAGCCCGTCGTGCGCGCGTAAGAGCCGCTTTGTCCAACTCGTTCGGATTTGGCGGTCACAATGCGACGATCGCTTTGAAAACCTATGAGGACGCGTAATGACCAGGTGGTGAAAGACGGATGGATTTGACCGATTTGGAGCGAAAAGTCGGCTTCCCGTTTCGGAACCGTCGTTTGTTTCAGCAGGCATTTACCCATACGTCGTTTGCCCATGAGAAAAAGGGAAACGTTTTTCACGAAGACAACGAACGGCTGGAATTTCTGGGGGACGCCGTGTTGGAACTGGCGGTTTCGGAGTTTTTGTTTCATCGGTTTCCCGACATGAGCGAAGGAGATTTGACCCGGACGCGGGCCCGAGTCGTGTGTGAACCGTCATTGGCCGCTTTTGCACATGAGCTCGATTTCGGTCAATACGTCCGTCTTGGCAAAGGGGAAGAGATGACCGGGGGCCGGACGCGTCCGGCCTTGCTGGCTGATGTGTTTGAAGCGTTTGTCGGAGCGCTGTACCTGGACCAAGGCTTAGATCGGGTCAAACAATTTTTGCATGCGGTAGTCTTTCCCCGCATAGATGAAAAATGGTTATCCCAGGTAACGGATGCCAAGAGTCAATTGCAGGAGATCGTGCAACAGGAACGAATGGGACCGTTGGAATATCAAATCGTGGATATTCAGGGACCTGCCCATGACCGCCATTTCGTGGCCGAGGTGTGGCTGGAGGGAAAACGGCTGGGCAGAGGCAGTGGTCGTTCTAAAAAGGAAGCGGAACAGCGTGCCGCCTTTGAAGCCTTGCAGAATTGGGAACAAGGCCCAGGTCGCCCAGGTCACGACATCGCCGACTCCCATCGGCAACGTTGACGGGGAATGGAAAACCGGAGCGCATCATGATTGCTCCGGTCAATTTGCCCATCGACATTGCCGATGGGATTTTCTTTTTTGTAGAAAATGGAGGTTCGATCATCAAGTTGTCGAAAATGGTAAGGGATCATGCGAAAGGGGAGGATGGGAATGGAGATATTCCATCATTCCATGTTGTTGGGGATGGGATTGTTCGGTATTATTCTTCCGTTTATTACTTTGATCACATATGTGGTGGTCATGATTTCGCTATGGAAGATCATGCGCGCCTTGCAAACTGCAGCAGCGGCTTTAGAGCGGTTGGCGGAACAGGAGACGGGATCCCGAACCGATATGCAGAAATGAGGGGAGATCGCTTGTGCAAACCCACCACTGGATGTGGAAAAGATTGGACACCGTCGGTTACGAGCAAGTCACACTGCAAGAAAAACAGAACGGTTGGCTCGCGGACGGTGTGGGGATATGGTTGGGAAGTGATGAGCCGGTTCGTTATCAATATTGGGTGCAAACGGATCAATGGTGGCGAACAAGGGAAGTGGTCGTCTGTCTGCAAAACCAGGAGGATTTGGAACCGATCCGGTTGATCTCGGATGGGACGGGGCATTGGCGGGATGCTTTCGGTCGTCCTGTTCCAGCCCTCGACGGGTGCGTAGATGTGGATTTGAACGTCACGCCGTTCACCAATACAATCGCCATACGCCGATTGGGTCTGAGTCCGACAGACATGGAGACGATTCGAGTCGTTTATGTTGATGTGCCGAGCCTTTGTTGGCTACCCATCTCCCAGCGTTACACCTGCCTCGTACGTACAGCTGACGAGACCGTATATCGATATGAGGGATTGGACACGGGTATCACCGCTGAGCTGCGCGTGGACGCAGAAGGCAGCGTGATCGATTACTCCGGATGGTTTGAACGAGTGTGGCATAAGACAACCTTGCCGCCGAAGGGGGAAACCCTGCGGTGATCGTCGCCGATGAGACGTTGCGCCGCACCGCTGATCAGTTGGAGAAATCAGCACCCGAAGAGGAGTGAGGCAATGGTTACCTACGCCGATTTTGAACGGATCGAGATGAGAGTGGGACGGATTGTGCGGGTGGAATCGTTCCCGGAAGCGCGTAAACCGGCATACCGTCTGTGGATCGATTTCGGAGAGCCATTGGGCGTGAAGAAAAGCAGCGCCCAAATCACGAAGCTGTATGAAACCGATACACTCGTCGGCACACAGGTGATCGCCGTTACCAACCTTCCGCCGCGTCAAGTAGCCAACTTCATTTCAGAAGTGTTGGTACTCGGAGTGGTGTTGGATGACGGAGAGGTGGCGTTGATCCGTCCCGACCGGGAGGTGCCGCTGGGAAAGCGCATTTTGTGAACTTTAGTCGATGTAGGTGTGTCGATAATTCGTTTCACCTTCGGATGTGATCAGGCACGTCCTGGAATTGAGGATCGAAGCGGGAAAGAGAGGATAGTGTGTAAAGAACTTTTGCAAATCGATTTGTAATATTTGCACCTGAGTTCCCGGTATAACCGTTATGTGGTAAAATAGTGCAGTTCGGATGAACTTGCCCGGCTGATCCGTTGTCTCTCATGGTGGAAGGGTGGTCTTTGTCCGATCGTCACACCATGGTGGAAGCGGTTGCCGGGCAAATAAGTCCGGATCGTGAAACTCGAGCGAAAGGAGGCTAGCACGTGCATCTCAAGCGGTTGGAGATGATGGGGTTCAAGTCGTTCGCGGATAAGACCGAATTGGAATTCGTCCCCGGCATCACCGCCGTGGTCGGTCCCAACGGAAGCGGCAAAAGTAATGTGACCGACGGCATCCGCTGGGTGCTGGGAGAACAAAGCGCCAAATCGCTCCGGGGGTCCAAGATGGAGGACGTGATTTTCGCCGGCAGTGATTCGCGCAAGCCGGTCGGGTTCTGCGAAGTCTCCATCACGTTCGACAACGCGGACAGAAAATTGAACCTTGATTATTCAGAAGTGACGGTCACCCGTCGTGTCTATCGCTCGGGAGAAAGCGAATATCTGCTCAACAGGCAACCATGCCGTTTGAAGGATATTACCGAGTTGTTCATGGATACCGGGATCGGCAAGGAAGCCTACTCCATGATCGGTCAAGGGCGCATCGACGACATCCTGAGCACCAAATCGGAAGATCGTCGTGCCATTTTTGAGGAAGCGGCTGGAATCGTCAAATACAAATCGCGGAAAAAGGAAGCGGAAAAAAAGCTGGACGCTACCGAACAAAACCTGGCCCGGCTCAACGATTTGGTACTGGAGCTAAGGGACCAGGTTGCGCCATTGGCGGAACAGGCGGAGAAAGCGGCACAGTACAAAGAATGGCGCGCGCAATTGGAACAAACGGAAATCGGCTTGTATGTACATAAGATTGAAACCTTGCATCAGGCTTGGCAAGAAGCGACCAAGCAAGTGGAGTCGTTTTCAACCGGGCAAGTGGATCTGTCCGCCGAAGTCAGCCAACGTGAGGCCAAACTGGAATCTCTGCGCTGGGAGATCAGCCGACATGAGGAAGAGATGGAAGCACTTCAAACTCGGTTGCTGCAGGTGAGTGAAGAACTGGAAAAAGCGGAAGGGCGAAGAGAGGTCCTGCTGGAGCGGATTCGCAACCAAGAAGCAGCATATGCGCAGACCGTCTCGCGCATTGGAGAACTCCAGTCAGCCATGGTTCGTCTGCGGGAGGAACAGTCCGTTAACGACGAGCGCTTGCGGGAAAAAGAGGCCGAATTGGCGGAGGCCGAAGCCCGTCTGCGGGAAGCGGAAGCCCGTCTGGCCGCGACCGGGGACGATCGCGCAGTAGAACTGGAGCGGCTTCGTGACCGTTACCGGGAATTGACCAATGAGATCACCGCCTTGCAAAGCGAAGAGCGTCACCTGACAGATCGACGAGTGCAAACCGAGCGTCGGCTCGAAGAGTTGGCTGAACAAGAAAAGCAGCTGGTCGCAACGGAGCGGTCGCTGGCTGATCGGATGGAACAGCTCCGGCGCGAAACAGCTGAAGTGGAACAGATGTTGGAAACGGTAGCTGATGACTACCGGCGCACATTGGATGAGAAAAAAGCGGGGGAGGCCGAATTGGCCGAAATGGCCAAACGGCTCCGGCAAGCGGAACAACAAGTGGATGCCCTCCGTTCGCGTCACGAGATCGTCAAGGAGATGGAAGCTGAGCACGCCGGCTTTTTTCAAGGTGTCAAAGAGCTCTTAAAAGCTCGCGATCGCGGCCACGCGGCACTGAAGGGCATTCACGGCGCAGTGGCCCAATTGATTCAGGTACCCGCGGAATATGAAGCGGCGATGGAGACGGCGCTGGGCGGTGCCCTGCAACATTTGGTAGTCGACACGGAAGAGGATGGCCGCAAGGGGATTCGCTTCCTGAAGGAAAACGGTTTGGGACGTGCTACGTTCCTCCCGTTGGAAGTCATCCAACCGCGCCATTTCCCTGCTCATGAGGCAGACCGCCTGCGCAGTGTGGACGGCTTTGTCGGCATCGCGGCTGATCTCGTTAAATCGGATGATCGATACCGTTCGGTCGTGGAAAATCTGCTGGGACAAGTGGTGGTCACACGTACCCTGGAGAAGGCCAATGCGATCGCCCGTCAATTGGGCTACCGTTACCGGGTGGTCACATTGGATGGCGACGTCGTCAACCCGGGCGGTTCCATGACCGGTGGCAGCCGGCAAAAATCCAAGGTCAATTTGTTAGGACGCACACGTCAATTGGAGGAGTTGGAAACCCGTCTGCGGGAAGCAGAACGTGAATGGCGCGACATCGGGGAACGGGTGGACGCATTGGAGAATCGCCATCAGGCGTGGGAACAAGCATTGGAACAATTGCGCCGCCAAGGGGAGGAACACAGGGCCCGTAAACAGGAGCTGCATGCATCTGAGCGGGAAAAGGCAGTGGAACACCGGTCGGTCGCCGAACGGTTGCATGTGGTACGCGAAGAACGGGAAAAAACAGATGCGGAATTGGTTGAAATCGGCCGAAAGCAAACGGAGCTAGCCGAGCGGCTTGCGACACTGCGACAGGAAGCGGAGAAATGCCAAACCGCCATCGCAGAGTTGGAGGCGGAAGTTCGCCGGGAGGCCACCGAAAAAGACGAAGTGGGTCGCATGATCACAGAATGGAAAGTGACCGTGGCCCGGTTGACACAGGAAAAGGAATACCTGAAGACCAACGGATCGCGTGTTCGGGAAGAGCTGGACCGGTTGGACGAACAACTCCGTGCTGCGATGGAACAGCGGGAAGGGTTGGACGCGGAATTGGAACGCAACCGGAGTGAAGCAGAACAGCTGGAAGCGTCAACCGGCGATTTGCGCACAGTCAAATCCGAGACGCAAGCCCAGTTGGATGAAGCGCGCAAAAAACGGGACGGATGGTATCGTCAGCGGGAGGAGCTGGAGCGGGAGTTGCGTGAGGTGCAACAAACCCTGCGCAAACAAGAGGATCAACTCCGGCAACATGAAATCAAGGTCAACCGGATGGACGTGGAATTGAATCACTTGTTGGAGAAATTGGCGGAAGAATACGAGATGAGCTTTGAACTGGCCCGCGAACGGTTCTCCGTTCCGGAAGATCCGTCCCAAGCTGAGCGGGAGGTGAGATCTCTCAAACAAAAAATCGCCTCCTTGGGCGAGGTGAATCTCGGAGCGATCGAAGAATACAAACGGCTGACGGAACGCCTCGAATTTCTGGAGCAACAGCAAAATGACCTGATTGAGGCGAAAAACACGCTCTACGAAGTCATCCGTAACATTGAGTCGGAGATGTCCCGCCGTTTCCTGGAGAGTTTTGAAGCGATCCGTACCGAATTCCAGGACGTATTTGTTAAAATGTTTGGGGGTGGACGGGCAGATCTTCACCTGACCGACCCGGACAATCTGCTGGAGACCGGTATCGAAATCATGGCTCAGCCCCCAGGCAAAAAGCTTCAAAATCTGGGCTTGCTCTCCGGCGGGGAACGGGCATTGACCGCCATTGCGTTGCTGTTCGCCGTGATTCGCGTGAAACCGGTGCCGTTTTGCGTGCTGGATGAGGTGGACGCAGCGTTGGATGATGCCAACGTGGCTCGGTTTGCTCGTTATCTGCGGGAGTTTTCCCAAAACACCCAGTTCATCGTCATCACTCACCGGAAATTGACGATGGAAGGGGCTGATGTCCTCTACGGCATTACGATGGAGGAATCCGGGGTATCCAAGTTGGTGTCCGTCAAGCTGGAGGACTTCGAGGAGCAGGTGGAGGTGGCCGCCAGCCGCGCGTAAGGAGGGAGAACAACGATGAATTTTTTCAGGAAACTGAAGGAAAAGGTGTCCAAAACGACGGAGTCGGTGACGCAAAAATTCGTCTCCGGCCTGAGCAAGACCAGCTCGTCCCTGGTCGGGGCGATGGAAGATCTGATCCTGCGGCGCAATAAAATTGATGAAGAGCTGTTCGAAGAATTGGAGGAAATCTTGATCAGCGCCGATGTGGGCGTCTCGACGACGATGGAGCTGGTCGACCGCCTGCGCCAAGAGGTAAAAGAGCGCAAAATCCAGGATCCGGCCGAACTGCAACCCTTGATGTCGGAAATACTCCTGGAAATGATGAAAACCGATGACGTGACACCGTCCCTTGCCATGAACAACGAAGGGTTGACCGTCATCCTCTTTGTTGGGGTCAACGGGGTCGGCAAAACGACCACCATCGGCAAACTGGCGCACAAACTGAAATCCCAAGGCAAAAAAGTGGTATTAGCAGCGGGAGATACGTTCCGAGCCGGTGCGATCGAGCAGCTGGAAACCTGGGGGGAACGTGTCGGGGTGGATGTCATCAAACACCAAGCGGGTGCGGATCCCGCCGCCGTGGTGTACGACGGCATCCAGGCGGCCAAATCCCGCGGTGCGGACGTCCTTTTGTGCGATACGGCCGGACGCCTGCACAGCAAAGTGAATCTAATGGAAGAGTTGAAAAAGGTGTATCGGGTGGTTCAGCGGGAAGTGCCGGGCGCACCGCACGAGGTGTTACTTGTGCTGGACGCCACGACCGGACAAAATGCATTGCAACAAGCCAAAACGTTTAGCCAGGCCGTCAACGTCAGCGGGATCGTGTTGACCAAGCTGGACGGCACAGCCAAGGGCGGTATCGTCATCGCCATCCGAAACGAGCTGGATTTGCCGGTCAAATGGGTCGGTTTGGGAGAAAAGATGGAGGATTTGCAGGAATTCGACGCAGAACAGTTTGTCCACGGTTTGTTCGGCCAGTCACGGCTGATGGAAGAGGCGGAATGAAAGATATCAAGGAGAAAACCTTGACACCGGACGCGGGACGTGATAGAGTGTTACCCTGTAAAGGGCATTTCCTTGACGGGCTTGTTGCGAGGTGACTCCGCATGTTGGAGAAAACCAACCGGATCAATTGGTTGTACGATTTTTACGGTCCGTTGTTGACGGAGAAGCAACGAGCCATGTTGGAATTGTATTATCACGAGGATTGGTCTCTGGGGGAAATCGCCGAACATCACGGTATTTCCCGTCAAGCCGTGTTTGAAGCGATCAGACGGGCGCAGACCGCGCTGGAAGATCTGGAACAGCGATTGCACTTGTTGGAGAAACACAACCGCAGGATTGCCATCGCGGATGAGATACGGAAGCGGCTGGAAGTGCATCCCGAAGGGAAAGCACAGATCGAGCCGCTGTTGGATGCGCTGTTGGATCTGGATTAGGGTCTCGAAAAAAGCCTGTGCGGGAGGCGGCACAATGGCATTTGAAGGATTGTCCGAACGACTGCAGGCCGCCCTGCAAAAATTGCGCGGCAAAGGCAAAGTGACGGAAGCCGACGTCAAGGCGGCAATGCGCGAGGTGCGCCTTGCCCTGTTAGAAGCTGACGTCAACTTCAAAGTGGTCAAAGAGTTTGTTGACCGTGTTCGGGAACGCGCCGTTGGGCAGGAAGTGCTCAAAAGCCTCACACCCGGCCAGCAGGTCATCAAAGTGGTGAACGAAGAGCTGACTCGGCTGATGGGCGGGGAGCAAAGCAAACTCACTTTCGCCCAGCGCCCGCCGACCGTCATCATGATGGTCGGTCTGCAGGGGGCCGGGAAAACGACGACGACCGGCAAACTGGCGCGTCTGTTGAAAAAGCAGAACCGCAAGCCATTGTTGGTGGCGGGCGACGTCTATCGGCCGGCGGCCATTCGCCAGCTGCAGGTGCTGGGGGAACAGGTGGGCGTTCCGGTATTTTCAATGGGGGACAAGGAAAGTCCCGTCCGGATCGCTGCGGAAGGAGTTGCCCGGGCCAAGGAGGAAGGCTGTGACGTCGTCCTGATCGATACCGCTGGTCGGCTGCACGTCGACGAGGCGATGATGGAGGAGCTCCGGAAAATCCGTGAAGAGGTTCAGCCTCATGAGATTTTGTTGGTCGTTGACGCGATGACCGGTCAGGATGCGGTCAATGTGGCGGAAAACTTCCACCGCGAATTGGGATTGACCGGTGTCGTGCTGACCAAGCTGGACGGGGATACCCGCGGCGGTGCCGCCCTGTCGGTCAAAGCCGTCACCGACTGTCCCATCAAATTCGTCGGGATGGGTGAGAAGCTCGACTCGCTTGAACCGTTCCATCCCGAACGGATGGCTTCCCGAATCCTGGGCATGGGTGACGTGCTGACCCTGATCGAAAAAGCGCAAGCTGCGGTCGATCAGGAACGGGCCAAAGAGCTGGAGCGGAAAATGCGTACCCAGCAGTTCACCTTCGACGACTTTTTGGAGCAACTGCAGCAGGTGCGCAAAATGGGACCGCTCGACGAACTGCTGGGGATGATCCCCGGCATGGGTCAGCTCAAGGGGATGAAAAACCTGCAGATTGATGAAAAGCAGCTGGCCCGGGTCGAAGCGATCATCCGCTCGATGACACCCAAGGAAAAACAGCGCCCCGAAATCCTCAATGCCAGCCGGCGTCGCCGGATCGCATTGGGAAGCGGGACGAGCGTACAGGATGTCAACCGGTTGATCAAGCAGTTTGAGGATATGAAAAAGATGATGAAGCAATTCTCCGCCATGACCAAAGGCGGCAAGAAAAAGAAACGCGGCGGATTCCGTTTTCCCTTCATGCCGCAGTGAATATCCTTTGACTCTGTAAAAGGAGGTGAAGACGAATGGCAGTGAAAATTCGCCTGAAACGGATGGGTGCCAAAAAAGCGCCGTTCTACCGCGTGGTGGTAGCTGATTCCCGTTCCCCGCGCGACGGTCGTTTCATCGAAGAAATCGGGTACTACAACCCGCTGACCGAGCCGGCGCAAATCAACATCAATGAGGAAAAAGCCTTGAAATGGCTGTCCAATGGTGCCCAACCGACGGACACGGTGAACAACCTGTTCCGCAAAGTGGGTATCCTGAAAAAAGTGCACGAAGCCAAATACGGTAAGTAAGCACCCCGTTTTCGTGTAGCCAGGGGGGAATGGAAGTGAAAGAGCTGATCGAGCTGATCGCCAAAGCGTTGGTGGACCACCCGGACCAAGTGCGGGTGACGGAGCAGGTAAAGGATAACACGATCGTGTACCAACTCTCCGTCGCGCCAGACGATATGGGCAAAGTGATCGGCAAGCAGGGACGAGTGGCCAAAGCGTTGCGCACGGTGGTCGGTTCGGCCGCAGTGAAAGAGGACAAACGCGTCGTGGTTGAAATCGTCTGAGACTCCGCAGGGGGGGACCCCGATTCATGAATGAACAAACACATTTGTTGGTCGGCCAAGTGGTGACGACACACGGTATTCGCGGGGAAGTGCGCGTCTACCCTCACACCGATTTCCCGGAAGTGCGATTCGCGCAGGGAAGCCGGTTGTTGCTCACCCATCCCGACCTGAGGGAACCGCTTCCCCTCACCGTTGAGAAAAGCCGCCCTCACAAGCGCGTGGTGATCATCAAGTTCCGGGAATGGGACGACATCAATCAGGCGGAACCGTACAAGGGCGGAAAGCTGGTGGTGGAACGCGCTGATGCCGTGGATCTGAATGAAGGGGAATTTTATTTCCATGAAATCATAGGTTGCCAGGTGGTGACCACGGAAGGACGAAACATCGGCACGGTGCGGGAAATTCTTCAGTTGCCCGCCAACGACGTGTGGGTGGTGGCACCGTCGGACGGGGGCAAGGACATCTTGATCCCGTATATCGACGATGTGGTGAAGGAAGTGGACCCCGAATCAAAACAAGTGGTGATTCAGTGGATGGAAGGACTGGCGTGACGTGGTTCGTATGCATTTCGACGTACTGACCTTGTTTCCGGAGATGTTTACCGGATTTCTTTCGTCGAGTATCGTCAAAAAAGCCCATGAAAAAGGGATCGTATCCACTTCGGTTGTGGATTTCCGCGAATTCAGCACGGACAAACACCGCACCGTTGATGATACGCCGTATGGCGGCGGTGGCGGGATGGTGCTGAAACCGGAACCCTTGTTTCGTGCGGTGGAACACCTGTTGCAGGACGAACCCAAGCGCCCGCCGATTATCCTGATGACACCGCAGGGGGACCGTTTCACCCAGAAAAAGGCGGAGGAGTTGGCTGAGCACCGTCGTCTGATCTTGATCTGCGGCCATTACGAAGGCTACGACGAGCGCATTCGCCAACACTTGGCGACGGATGAAATCTCGATCGGCGATTTCGTACTAACCGGCGGCGAGCTGCCGGCCATGGTGGTAATGGACAGCGTGATCCGGCTGTTACCGGGTGTTTTGGGCAACGAATCGTCATCCAAAGATGATTCGTTCTCCACTGGATTGCTCGAGTATCCTCAGTACACTCGCCCCGCAGAATTTCGCGGGTGGAAAGTTCCGGACGTGCTGCTGTCTGGACATCACCAAAATATCGAACGTTGGCGCCGGCAGGAAGCGCTCAGACGTACCTGGGAGCGCAGACCGGATCTACTCCGGACCGCCCGGCTGACCGAGGAAGACCGGGCGTTTCTGCGAAAACTGGAGGAAGATTCCGGTGAGTAAGCCGTAGGTTTGTGCAACTGATCCCCATTGTGGTACAATATTTCCCGTGTTTTCCTTTTTCGTGCGGCAAATCGGGATCACTTGAGATACGGGTTTAGAAGTGGGAAAGGAAAGGAGTGAAAACGATGCATCCGTTGATTCAAAAAGTGACTGAAAGCCAAAAACGGCAAGACATCCCGGAATTTCGCCCCGGTGACACGTTGCGTGTTCACGTCAAAGTGATCGAGGGGCAACGGGAGCGGGTACAGGTGTTCGAAGGCGTGGTGATTCAACGCCGTGGAGGCGGAATCTCCGAGACCTTCACCGTCCGCAAAGTGTCCTATGGCGTAGGTGTGGAACGGACCTTCCCGCTGCACTCTCCGCGGATCGAGAAAATTGAAGTGGTTCGGCGCGGGAAAGTGCGTCGTGCGAAGCTGTTCTATCTCCGGAAGCTCCGCGGGAAAGCAGCGCGAATCAAAGAAATCCATTCCTGATCGAATGGTGGCGTAAGGGCTTGGCATCTCAAGCCCTTTTCCCGCATATATACTGAAAATTCATTAGTTCCGTGTCGCCCGTTATTCTGCACGATTTCAGATTTCGTTTGTGATCGCAAGGCAGGAGGAGCTTCATGAACCAATTACCCTCACGATCCGCCAGGCACAAAAGGCGCGGAAAAAATGAAGCATGGGAATGGTTGCAGGCGTTGGTCATCGCGGTGGTCCTGGCGCTGATTATCCGTTATTTTATCTTTGAACCGTTCAATGTTTCCGGCCCGTCTATGATGAACACATTGCATGACGGCGATTTCGTGTTGGTCAACAAACTCGTCTACCAGTACCGTATGCCCAAACGTGGGGAAGTCATCGTATTTGAAGCCCCCGGTCACAAAGATTACATCAAGCGGGTCATCGCAGTTGAAAACGACACCATCGAAGCCCAAAACAACGTCGTGCGGGTCAACGGCCATAGTATCAACGAACCGTACCTGTCGACACGCACGGATGATATCAAACTGCAAAGAGTCCCCAAGGGTCATGTGTTCGTCATGGGCGACAATCGTATGAACAGTAGCGACAGCCGGGACCCGGAATTGGGGCCGATCCCGGTGGACAAGATCGTAGGAAGGGCGGATGTCGTCTTCTGGCCGCTCAACGATTTTCGCGTGTTGTGGTAGAAAAGGTGTGGTCACATGGTGATTCAGTGGTTTCCCGGTCATATGGCCAAGGCGAAACGCCAGGTCGAAGAAAAGATGAAAATGGTGGATGTGGTGTTGGAGTTGTTGGACGCCCGTCTACCAATGTCCAGCCGCAATCCCCTGATCGATCGATTGGTCGGCAAAAAGCCGCGGCTGGTACTATTGACCAAGACCGACTTGGCTGATCCCACGGCCACAGAAGCATGGGTGAGTCACTTCAACCGGTTGGGGTTGGATGTATTGCCGGTGGATGCGACGACTGGAAAAGGAGTGGCCCAAATTCCCAAGCGGTGTGAGATGCTTTTGGCGGAGAAATTTGCGGCATTGGCTCGCAAAGGCATCCGAACTCGCCGTATCCGTGCCATGATCCTGGGTATCCCCAATGTGGGCAAGTCGACATTGATCAACCGGTTGGCTAAACGAAATGCAGCGCAGACCGGCGATCGTCCGGGGGTGACGAAGGGACAGCAGTGGATTAGAATTGGCAACGCATTGGAGTTGCTGGATACGCCGGGGATCTTGTGGCCAAAATTTGAGGATCAACTGGTGGGTTTGCGCCTGGCAGCCAGCGGGGCGATTCGAGAGGAAATCCTGCCGCTGGAGGAGGTTGCGGCCTTTGCTTTGCAATATATGGTGAACCGCTATCCGGTTTTGTTACAGGAGCGCTACGGGATCGCGCCGGGCGAGATGCAGGAAGGCGCATGGATGTTGGAAGAAGTGGGACGACGCCGGGGATGCATGCGAAAAGGCGGGGAAGTGGATTTGGAGAAGGCGGCGGAACTGGTGGTCCACGAGATTCGCTCTGGTCGAATCGGTCGCATCTCTCTGGAACTCCCGGACGATTGGCAGAAAGAAGGTGAATCATCGGCGCATGAGAGTCCCGGAAACGATTCAGTCCATTAAGAAGCGTTTGGAACAGGGTGAGGTCACTGACAATTTTTTAGCACAACTGAAACGGGATGAGCGGGTCGGTGTGCAAAAACTGGTGGCCTACTATCTACGCAAGCGGGAGCAGGAGCGTAAGGAAGCGGCACGCCTGGAGGAAATGTGGCGGTTTGAGCGGATGTATCGGGAACAGGGGTGCCGACTGATCGCGGGGATCGACGAAGCGGGGAGAGGCCCACTGGCCGGGCCGGTGGTTGCTGCTGCTGTCATTTTGCCGGAAGACTTTGATCCGACAGGACTCAATGATTCCAAGCAACTGTCGGCAGAAGAGCGGGCGACGCTGCGGAAACGGATCGAACATCATGCCGTGGCCATCGGGATCGGAATCGTGGAAACGGATTTCATCGATACATACAACATTTTGCAGGCTACATACGAGGCCATGCGTCGGGCTGTTAACGATTTGCCGATTCGCCCCGATCAATTGCTGGTCGATGCGGTGAAAGTACCCGATCTGTCGATTCCGCAACATGCCATCATCAAGGGGGACCAACTCTCCCACTCCATCGCTGCCGCTTCGGTGATCGCCAAGACGGTGCGGGATCAGTGGATGATCGAGCAAGCAGCACGTTATCCGCAATACGGTTTTGAGAAACATATGGGGTATGCGACACCGGAACATTTGGCGGCATTGGCCGAGTGGGGACCGTGCCCATTGCACCGGCGCAGTTTCGCGCCGATTCGCGAGATGGTGCAACAAGTGGAACGAACCACCCGGTCGACGGGGTGAAGCGATGAAAAGACGGAAACCGGATGACCGGCGCCAAGTAGGGAGGACGGGGGAAGCCATCGCTTGCCGCTATTTATAGAAAAAGTCATCTGAAAGCCCACGGTTTTAATTGTGGGATGAAAGGCGTTGCTCGGTGCCCTCTGAAAAGGGCGCTTAGAGCAACATTTTTTGTTTTTAGTTGTTGCAGTATTAATAAAATACTGATACAACTAAAACCATGGGACAAGCATACAGAAGGACGAAAAAGACGGTATCTTACTACCACTTTGTTTTCTGCTCACGTTATCGCAGAAAAGTGTTGATATACCAAGTGGAAGAGCGATTCAAACAGTTGGTGAAAGACACATCTGTCAGGAAAACGGCTGGGATATCCTTGCCATGGAAGTGATGCCAGATCACTGTCATCTGTTTTTAAACTGCCGACCCAGTGATTCGCCATCTGACATCATGGCAAAATTGAAGTGGATGACTACTAGAAAACTGAGGCAAGAATTCAATCACTTGTCTCATTTGCCCAGCTCTCATTTGCCCAGCTTGTGGACATGCTCATTCTTTTTAGTACGGCTGGACGTTTCAAGTGAAACGATCCAGCGATATGTGGAAGAACAAAAGAAAAGGGGGTGAATGGATGTCCACCATCACACTCAAGCTGGAACTATTCAAACCAACCAAATTCAAACAGGCCATGTATGAACGAATGACCCAGATCAACACGGAGTTTGCAAACTGGCTCTTGCTTCGTCCCGACGTGAACAAGGCGACCAGCAAGATTTTCAAGGAGTTTTCTAACGAGAAGTTCCCGTCTGCCATCATTAACCAAACGATCCGGGATGTGAGATCGCAGAAGAAACACCAACAAGCTCGGGTATTCAGGAAGATGTGGTGTTCGTTCAACAATCAGAACCTGAAAGTCGAGAAAAATGGCGACTTCTACACGGTGTCG
>NZ_JANRHH010000003.1 GCF_030433435.1 Polycladomyces subterraneus | reverse complement strand
TATTTGGTAGACCATACAAAATGATAATTTAGGTTATAAACTGCTGATCCTGTTGACTTCCAAGACCCTTTTTTAATACCATTATGATAATACCAATATAACGGAATTGTCAATCTATAAAAAATGCGAGGGGGTCCGTGTATCCCCTCAATAAATTGAGGGGGATTACAGCCCCCTCGCGCTCCCCCATTTTTCTAATATATCCTAAACGTACGTTTTTCCGAAATGGTAAGATGTCCCCCTAGGAGCCGGTGCCCATCCGGATGGTTCTATGGCCTTTTTCCCTTTATCAATTCACCGTTTGGTTTTGACTCACCCGACGTTGCGAAAGACGGGAGCGCAACGTGCGATGCAGGAAAAACACTCCGGCCAACAGAAAAGCATAGAATAGCGGGAGTATGATGGGGTCCAACGGATACCCCATGATTTTACGGATTTGCCAGGGCCCCAGCGACAAGGGAACCAGATAAGCGAGATACGGGAGGACAGGATGACTTCGCATCCCCCATCGCAGGATCAGCCACGCTATCCCCCAGATGACGGTGCTCCATATGACATGGTTCAGCCATAATCGGTTGGTACCCCACCACAACCCCTCGGGATCAGCGTAGGACAATACCCATTCCTTTTTCGGCAATCGGTTCAACTTCGCTTCATATCGGCCGCTCCCGGTCGGTTTCAGCGGGATGTTGGAATGGAGGACATAGTGGGACGGCATGGTCACACGCAAGTGAACCAACGGTTCACCAGACCAGAAGTCCGCGGGGGTGAGTATATACCTTTGCGAAAAGACAGGGTGAACAACATCCCGATCGTAATATCCTCCGGAAATCGTGTAACGGAAATGGATGGTGAGGGTTTCACCCTTTCGGATCTGTAGTGGGATTTTGATGCCGTTTATCGTTATAGAACTGGCCCCTTTCCCGAGCAGGGGTCGGTTATCGATGGGATCGCGAACCGGATCGACGATCTTTGCCCGCCAGTTGCGAATCGTCACGGCCATCGCAGGTTTCAGCGGAAGGGGTTGCCCGTTCACGGTCACCTTGAAATGATGCATGGCCTGAAGACGTTTCACGATTTCCTCCGGCTCAAAACCGAACCTCGGTGTGACGAACAACATCGTGAACCGTTTTGCTTGACCGCTTTCATTCAGCAGTTGGTACCGGACCTCTACATCTGCAGGTTTCATGGTCCACCATTGGTCCCCGTTCTCATGAAGAGTATAATGGACTTGTTCAGAAACAAGGCGGACGTTGGAATCCGGATCAAACTGCAAACCACCGAAACGACCGTTTTGCTGAGTGGTGTAGATGGGACCGCCGTTCGCATCGGCGACGGGTAAGGGAAAAAGGATGGCATAAACGGAACAACAAAGGAAGATGAGCATCACAAATGTTCGCATGGGATACCTCATGAGAATCGGATTCCCACTGTGAGGTTGGGTGCGGGTATTTGGGATATCGATGCCGTGGGGAATTATTGTTTGAAAATTCACAGTAGGTATCTTTAATATACCAATTAGAGGTAGAAGAGAAAACCTACTTTTTTCCCAATGCAAGAGGGGGATCAAGCATGCATAGATTGCCCATCTTTGTTTACGGTTCTCTGCGTCCAGGAAGTATCCATTATGACCGTCTGTTGAAAGGGAAGACAGTAAAAGAAACACCGGCCCGTGTACGTGGGTCCCTCTATGCGCATGTTTCGCTTCCCTGGCCCTGTCTGGTGCCGGGAGACGGCGAGGTGAAGGGAGAGTTGATCCATATCGCACAGGATGTATACGACAGAGTGATGGTTGCGCTGGATGATTGGGAGGATTACGATCCCCATGACGAGTCCGGCAGTCTATATCTGCGCAAAGTTGTTATCGCCATGACGGCTGATGGCAGGGAGGAACAGGCGTGGTGCTATTTTTGGAATGGAAGCGGGAGGGAATTGGGAGAACGAGTGGAAGACGGCGATTGGTCCAAACGATATGTTTGAGACACTCAAATGTTGTGCCAAGCTATGTGTGCAAACCGGCACCTCAGGACTTGGTATTAAAGAGGAAGCGTCCCCATCCGCACCAACGATTCGGACGACACTAACGTAGAAATCATCAAGGTGTCCAATTTGAGCAATGTCCGGGACTACTTATCCATCACCTCAAAGGAGGCAATAATGGTACACTTGATTACAAAAAAACCCCTCTAGTGAGGGGGTAAACTAAATCCTGGCAGGTCTTGGATCAGAATCAAGTTTGATAGCAGGTCTTGGATCGGAATCAAGTTTGATACCGATTACTTTAGCTTCTTTGTGCGGAATGCTTTTGTAATCTAGTTGATCCAAAAAATGGATACCGTGTAGGGAAAGTAGCAATACAAAAACAACGGTGGATAGGAACTTATAGAATGTCACCATAATCTCCTCCATCACTCATTTCCTTCTCCAAAGTAACTGCTACTTCATACATATTTTCTAAATAGGCTGCAAATTCCTCTTTGTTCTCGTTTTTTTTGAGCTGAGCGAGACGGAAGAGAACTTTATGTTCCAATCTTTTTTGATTGTATTTCCTAGCCAGATCCAATGCTTTTTCATATAATTCAATCGCTTTTACTGAGTTACTCTGTTCTTTATAAAAATCACCAGATACTAAGTAAACAAAGAAAGCAGGTACTACGTTTGCTGCTTTGGCCAATAATTCAGCTTTGTCAAGCAACTCTTTTGCTTTAATCCAATTTTTTTGTTTAATATAAACAATAGACAATTTAGTATATGCCTCAACCAAGCTGTTCTTTGATTGCGGGCAACCAATTGTTAATGCCGATTTAAAGCAAATTTCTGCATTATACAATTCATTCATTGATAGGTAAGTGCTACCCAATGATTTCCAGAGATAAAATAAAGAAATGTTATCGCTGTTAAGCCTTGCTAGCTCGATCCCTTCTTTAGCATATTGAATAGCTTCATCATACATTTTGGATCGCTTCAAAAGAATAACACGGATATCATAAAAATGAAGAGCGGTATGATTATCCATTTCATGGAGATATCTCCATGATTCGTTCACAACTTTCATGGCTTCGCCAAATCGACCGAGTTTTTCAAGATAGCGTGCTCTGTTGCAGTTGATAACATGCTTCAACTGTTTAAATTCTCCATCTTCGTTGAAAGCATCAGCTGCATTTTCTGTGTATTGTAGTGCTTGAATCAAATCGTTTTGAAAATAATAACAGATTCCAAGATCATTGAAACTACGAGCTTCAATGTTATCTTTTCTTCCATATGAATTCGTTGCAGATAGACGGATCGCATTCAAAAAACATTTTTCTGCCTTTTTCCAATCAGGCTTTTTTGTGTAGCATTTTCCTCTTAGGTAATGAACATGTGCAGCGTATTTGTGATCATCGCTCAATTGAAGGTCGTTCAAAAGGCTGAGCAATTCGTTGGGATCGGCGTAATCCAACATTGATTCAATCGACAACAAGCGTAGTTTCAGCCGATCCAACTCATTCTCTTCGCTTTCCAGGATTTGAGGAATATCATCCATAGTGAGGCCCAATTTCTCAAGAAGGTACATCACCTTATCCATGCTGACGTGGGGAACACCGCGTTCGATATTGCTGACTGTGGCGGGGGAGATGTTTTCGTCTGCTATATCTTCCAAACGGAGACCGCTTTCTTTCCGAACTTTCCGAATCAAGGAACCAATTTGAAGGATATCAAATTCGCTCACGCAGGACACCCCTTTGATTCCATTCTCTGATCACTACTATCATACATGAACTTTCACTATTTGGAAATAGGGTGAGTTAAAAAAAGTGATAGAGCGATATATTTTTGATGAGGCATGGGAGATGGAGGGAGGAACTGTCATATAACCCCTTCTCGTTCGAAAGTAAATGAAAAAAGTTTCAGTCGATGCCGTTCGTCTTGCTGGTAAGAGGATTTTCTGGAAAGATAGAAAATTTTTCTCCCTAAGGGGAATACTTGAATCTCCTTTCTTTTGGTTTTCTTTCCGAACACCTGGTGCTGCGAGAGACACCCAGGGGTTGTTCGGTAACGCTAAAGAAGACATGAAAAGAACGTACCCACCGTTGCTTATGCGGATATGTGGCAGACAGAGTTGTCAATGCCGTAGGAAATATCCTGCATCAAGCGATGGGATACGTTCGAACCGAGATACGGACAATAAAAACGAAACCTTTTCCAGGATTGGACGAAGCTTTTTTGGTTGGATGGATGTGGGTTGCCACGCCGGATGAAGCGAGAAGCCCACGGCGACCAGAGGGGGTGCCTCTGGTGCTTTAACCGTGTGAAGCAAGTCACCGTCTCACCAATAAGAAGAAACTCAGTAGAGCCCCGATGTCGCAGACAGCGATGACGATCCCCATCGGAACCGCGGTGTCACTACCACCGACACCGACTAAAGGTGCGACCGTCGCCCCAATCACAAAGGGAATCACTCCCAGCAGAGCTGAGGCACTGCCGGCCGATCGCGCCTGATTTTGCATAGCCAGTGAAAAGCAGGTGGTTACGACAATCCCGACGCTCGATACGACCACGAACAGGGACGGTATTATACCGATCAGTCCCACTCCTAGCAGAATTGCCGTAAGCAGGGCGGTTCCCCCAATTGCGGCGTATACAATCCCGACGGTGAGTAATTTGGTTTCACTGATACGACCTACCAGTCGACCGGTGATTTGACTGGCGAGGATGAGCCCGAACGCGTTGGCGGCAAAAAACAGACTGAATCCTTGTGGGGACACGCCAAAGATATTTTGCAGAACAAACGGTGATCCCGATATATACGCAAACATAGCGGCCATCACCAGACCTTGTGACCACGCATATCCCATAAAGGCACGGTCTTTGATCAGGCCGCGGTAGGTGGAAAGCGTCTGTTTCAAGCTTCCCTCCGAACGATATTGGCTGGGCAGAGTTTCAGGCAATTTGAAGGCAACAGTCAGAAGGATGGCGATACTTATAATCCCCAGTACCAGAAACACCCCGTGCCAGGAGGTGATGCGCAACAACTGCCCACCGATCACCGGGGCCAAGATGGGTGCCAACCCGTTGACCAGCATCAAAAGAGAGAAAAATCTGGCAATCTCAGAACCTGAGTAGAGATCACGCACGATGGCACGCGCGATCACAATACCACCGGATCCCGTCATCCCTTGGGCGAAACGAAGGAGAATAAGTGCCCAGATCGAGGGGACCAACACGCACAGGATTGAAGAGGTAGCGTAGACAACCAGTGATGTGATCAATGGGGTGCGGCGCCCGTTGATATCACTGATCGGTCCCATCAACAGTTGTCCGAACGCCAATCCCAACAAGCAAGCAGTCAAACTGAGCTGGGCAAGGGAGGTACTGGTGTGCAAATCGTTGGCGAGAGCGGGTAATGCAGGCAAGTACATATCAATAGACAAAGGTCCAAGTGCAGTCAACATGCCAAGGATAGCAGCCAACCCAAAACGATGTGAGGGTGTCAACGTCTGTGGTTTTGTATTGACGGCATCCATATATCGCTTTCACGACTCCTTTCTGTGATTGGATCGCAATTCAAAAGAGAGTTCTACAATAACCGGTGCGACAGATCACACCAATCCGTTCGTTGACAGGACAGACTAATTTCAGTAACATATTTATGATAAGCCGGTAATAAATAGTAAGTCAATTGTTTTTAAGCAGGATGTCGACAAACGTTCAATTTTCAATTAAATGATATGGTACCACAATATCCTTGCATGCATGGAAGCGAGGATGAAGGAGAATCCAATATGTCGCTTACAATAAAAGCGTATTTTGATTATGTCTGTCCTTTTTGTTTTTTGGGGGAATCCCAGCTGAGGGAAGCCGTCAAAGGAAAAGAGGTGAAAGTGGAATGGATGCCGTTTGAATTGCGTCCCTACCCGAACCCTCCTATAGATCCATGGAAGGAACCGGGCAAATTGGAAGGCTGGAAGACCGTGATCCGTCCCTATGCTGAAAAATGGGGAGTAGAAATGAAGCTGCCGCCGTTTTCCCCGCATCCTTATACGCGTTTGGCAATGGAAGGACTCCAATATGCCAAAGCACATGGAGTAGCCGATGCGTACCATCAACGGATATTCACGGCGTTTTTCCAAGAGGGGCAAAATATCGGGGAGATTGATGTATTGTCAAAATTGGCAGGGGAAGTGGGTTTGGATGCCGCTGATTTTCAAAACGCGTTGGAAACGGGCAAATACTGGGAAGCCCATCTGGTCGCCCTTCGGCATGCTTACGAAGAAGCCGACATTCACGCGGTACCCACTTATGTATAGGAAAAAAAGTAGTTCAGGGGATACGAAGCAAGGAAGAGTTGGAAAAGATCATCGAGCAGGAAATGGCTTGAGCGAGGTGAGTGAAGCCTCGCTTTTTTGTGCCTCGCTTTTATGTTATGGTGGGATTATCTAAAACAAAAGGCCTCTAACGGAAATTCTCCCTGAAACACGTTATTGAACTATACTTAACAAATAAGATTTGGAGGTTAGAGAAGTTTATCGAAAAGTCTATAATGGCGCTCCTGTTGACACTCCACACGGCAAAAGCGTGGGATTCTTGAGTGGTTAACGCCCTCAGTCCATTTCTGTTTCGGGCAACCCTCAAGCTAGGGGTGTGTCATCACCCCGTCCCATATGGTTCTGTGCGACCGGGCACATGTACCCACATGGGCGGCGTACCTGTTACCAGTACGCTAGTTCCTTTTTCTCACTCTCATGGTTTTACCCAGTGGGAGAGATTAGTTCGCCACTGGAACCTCATACCATGACGTACACAGGAACAAACCCACTACCAGTGGGATGAGCACCGCTCATATGTTCGATTATACAGCAAATTGGTTGCTCTTGCCATCCCCAAAAGGGGATGCCGAGTAACACCGCCTTTCATCCCACGATTGAAACCGTGGGCTTTCAGGCGGCTTTATCTGTAAAAGACCGAAGCAAATTGATACCGAACTCAATGAATCATATAAACCAGTAATGGATCACATTGTTTGGAAGAGAACAACAGAGGATAGACTGGAGATAATCATAAATTTCATGTAAGGGACCATTGTGTATAAAACCTGTAACCCGCAAGTTAGTCATCCATATGAAAGGTGGATGAAATATTGATGAAACGAAAACCCAACCGCCTGATCAACGAAAAATCCCCTTACCTTCTCCAACACGCATACAACCCGGTCGATTGGTACCCGTGGGGGGATGAAGCATTTGAGAAGGCCAAGCGGGAGGACAAGCCGGTTTTCCTCTCCATCGGCTACAGTACTTGTCATTGGTGTCATGTGATGGAGAGAGAATCGTTCGAAGACCCGGAAGTAGCGGAGGTGCTCAACCGGGACTTCGTCTCGATAAAGGTGGATCGGGAGGAGCGCCCCGATGTGGATCACATTTACATGACTGTGTGCCAAGCGATCACCGGCCATGGTGGGTGGCCGCTGACGATCATCATGACACCGGACAAGAAGCCGTTTTTTGCCGGGACGTATTTTCCCAAAGAGTCGCGGTACGGTCGCCGTGGTTTAATGGAGATCCTGCAACGGATCGCATTGGTTTGGAAGCAGGACCGGTCCAATATGTTACGGGCCGGGGATAAGATTACGGAATTGCTAGAGAAGAATCTGGACCCCGTGGCGGAAGGCGAATTAACAGAGGAAGTGTTGGACCGGGCGTTTGAACAGTTTCGTTCTCAATTCGATCCGCGTTGGGGCGGGTTCGGTGATGCGCCCAAGTTTCCGCGTCCGCACGATTTCCTCTTTTTGTTGCGCTATTGGAAACAGACAGGAAACCGGCACGCGTTGGAGATGGTGGAACGGACGCTGACGATGATGCACCGGGGTGGTATCTACGATCATCTGGGGTACGGGTTTGCCCGGTATTCAGTGGATGAACGATGGCTGGTCCCGCATTTTGAGAAGATGCTGTATGACAACGCCTTGCTGGCGTTGGCCTATCTGGAGGCGTACCAGGCGACGGGCAAGGAGCTCTACGCACAGGTGGCGCGGGAGATTTTTACCTACGTCTTACGGGACATGACCGATCTCGAGGGTGGCTTCTATTCGGCAGAGGATGCCGACTCGGAAGGAGAGGAAGGCAAATTCTATGTGTGGACGTCGGAAGAAATCCAGGACATATTGGGCGAAGCGGACGGAGAATTGTTTGCCGAGTGCTACGGGGTGACGCAGGAAGGAAACTTCGAGGGCAAAAACATTCTCAACCTCCTCGATGTCTCTTGGGAAACGATTGCTACACGCAAAGGGATGACGCTGCATGAATTGGAACGGAAAATGAGCGAAGCGCGGAAACAACTGTTTGAGGTGCGGGAGAAGCGGTTTCATCCGCACAAGGACGACAAGATTCTCACCTCATGGAACGGTCTGATGATCGCGGCACTGGCCCATGGCGGTCGCGTGTTGGGAGACGAGCGCTATATTGCTGCAGCGGAAAAGGCGGTGTCGTTCATCTGGCAGCATTTACGCCGGGAAGACGGCCGTTTGATGGCCCGATACCGCGACGGTGAGGCGGCCTATCTTGCGTATGTGGACGATTATGCCTATCTTACGTGGGGATTGCTCGAGCTGTACGAGGCTGGATTGGATGTGTCTCACTTGGAAAAAGCGATCGAGCTGACCCATCAGATGCTGGATTTGTTTGCGGATGAGAAGAAAGGCGGGTTGTTCTTCTACGGACGGGACGCGGAACAGCTGCTCACCCGTCCCAAGGAGGTTTATGACGGAGCCCTGCCGTCCGGCAATTCGGTGGCCGCCTGCAACCTGATCCGATTAGCCCGGATGACAGGGGATCCAGAGTGGGAAAGCCAAGCAGAACGCCAGTTGCGCGCTTTTGGGGAAACTGTGAAACATGCGCCGATCGCTCACTCTTTCTTTCTGACGGCGGTGCAATGGGCCCTCGGTCCCACCAAGGAAATCGTGATCGTGGGCAAAAAAGATGCAGAAGATACCCGCCAAATGATTCAACAAGCGCACCGGACATATCTGCCGGATGCGGTGCTGTTATTCAAGCCGGAAGGGGAACCGACGGAGACACTGGACACGATCGCGCCTTTTACCAAGGAACAACATACAGTGGACGGACGGGCCACCGTATACGTTTGCGAGCATCATGCATGTCGTGCGCCCGCTACGGAATGGCCGTTGGCTTAAGGAAAGAGTGGGCGAGTCCGCTGACAAAAGTGTAAACCCCGATGCGAATGTGGGAGCGACTCCTATTTCCCGTCGAGCGACTCAGGCTGTCGCCACGGAGCGGAGACGGGAAATAAGAGTCGCGTGACTTTGTCAACAACCTGGTGCCTTCTTCCTCCTAAAACGGAGAGGACTTACAGATTTTCTCATCTCGCCATTTCCCGTCGAAACGCGTTGATATCTCCGTAGAAGGCGTTAATATCCACATAGGTGGGGATACCGTCAACTCGGCCACGGTTGGAATACTGCCACAGGGACCAAGACCGTTCATCCAGCGAGGGCGGTTTGAGAATATCCCGGATCCAGATGCGACAATCCTGAAAATCACCCCTGATATAGGTGTTGTAGGTATCATAGGTGACATAGAGGATCGGCTGTTTGTCGTAATGTTGCCGCAGCCGGGTGGCCATGGTCCTCAGTTCCTTTTTGACGCGTTCCCGATTGTGACCGAGATGGATTTCCACATCGATGACTGGCGGCAAGCTGTCTTTCTCTTTCGGAACGATTCGGATGAAATGAAGCGCCTGCTTTTCTCCTGAACTTCTCATCGAAAAGAAATGATAAGCACCGACCATGATCCCCTGGCGCTTTGCTTCGTTCCAATTGTAGCGGAAACGGTCATCGACGAAATCTTTCCCTTCAGTCGCTTTGATGTAAACGAAATCATATTCCTTTTCCTCTTTTACCTTGCGCCAGTCGATCTTTCCTTGATGATGGGAGACGTCCAGCCCTTTTACTTCATATTGCCTTGCAAACCATTCGTTATGCCAAATGATTCCCGTATATTCCAAAATGGCCAAGAGCAAGATGACTGCGATGCCCAAGCCAGCGGTTATGAGCTTTCGCTTCACGGAAGATCCCTTACCTTCGCGAGGTTTTCCAACCAGTCAACTCCTCCGTTCGAAAAAATTGACATGTGATTTGCATGCTTTTATGATTTCAATGCTATTTCTCACTTCTTCACTAACTTCTCTCTAAATAGGGAAAATTTTTTATTTTGACAGAAAAATAACCGCTGATCAGCGGTTTATCTTGAATCGACTGGTTTATCCCGTAATCTTTCCCTTGTGACTTTGAAATGCAATCAGTCGCCCGGATGTGTGAAAGATCCGGTGTGGGTGTTTTTCATAGTGATGCTGTTTGAGCCATTCCATTCCTTTGATCCGGGCTTCCAAATCATGATCGGCTTCCAATGGGGTATCGTGCAGTTTGTTTCCGTCTTGATCATAAACCGTCAGATGATACATACCGGATCCCCCCATCTTTGGATAGTCTATTTTGATTATCAATTATATTATACCGATTTCCACACGCAAGTGTTGAGTTTGGAATAGAAAAGCTTGCGAAGAAACAAGTAGATACCAATTATTTGGAGGGCAAAATGGGTTGACATGAGAATGATTATCAATTACGATTAATAGCGTTATCATGAGTTGGTACGGAGGGAACACAGATGTGGTGGAAACGAACGGCGATGATGATCGCCCTGCTTGCCTGGGTGGTGACAGGGTGTTCTGCGGGTGCGTCCAAAGCAACTGACCATCAGGCGAAAAAGCCGACCAAGGTATTTCATCTATATGCCGCGGATGTCAATCAGGAATTGGCTCCCGGCAAAACGCTTTATTCCTGGGGTTTTGGGTTGTGGGACCCCAAAAAGAATCAACCTGCTTCTCCCGCTACCGTTCCTGGTCCTGAATTGCGAGTGACAGAAGGGGATCATGTCAAAGTCATTTTCCACAACCGGCAAAAAGAGCCGCATACGATCCATTTCCACGGTGTGGACAATAGCTTCCAAGGTGATGGTACGCCGGGCGTCAGCCAAAAAGAAGTGGAGCAAAACGGCACTTATACGTATGAGTTTGATGCCCCGGCACCGGGAACTTATTTCTACCATTGCCATGTGGAGCCGGACCGCCATCCGGAGATGGGACTGTACGGCGCTTTCATCGTAGAGCCGAAAAAGAAGCCGCATTATGACGGGGAATTCGTCTGGATGTTGAGTGAACGCGATCCCAAGTTGAGCTTGGCGGAAGGAACAGAAGCCGGCAAATACGTCGGAACTGAAGCGGAACACGAACATCTGGATGGCGGCGATTACGATACAGTGGACCGCAAACCGAAGTTCTTCACCATCAACGGCAAAATCGATCCGGCCATCCCGCCGGTTCAGGTGAAAAAAGGTGGAAAATACTTGATCCGTTTGATCAATGCGGGTTCCGACGTTCACGTGATTCACACACACGGACATCATTTCCAAGTGATCGCCAGTGACGGGCGGCCGTTGACGAAACCGCTGACGAAAGACACCATCACGATCGGACCGGGAGAACGATACGACTTGGTTCTGACTGCCAACAACCCTGGCATCTGGCCGGTACATTGTCACATCGGCCCGCACTCCACACACGGCATGCACATGCTGATGGTGTACAAAGGGTATGAAAACCGCCTGCACATGCATGAAGGCCGCATGGGCAAGATCATGCAAGAGCTGGCGGAGATTAAAGAATTCTATCACGAGAAAAACGTGGACAAAATCAAGGTTGAATTGGGTGAGCTTTCCACCAATTATGACCAAGTGCGCGGCATCCTGGCCCAAAAGGATGCACAGCTGGCTAATAGCATCCAGCAGAGCGGTCAGGCGATTGCTCAGCAATTGACGTCTTCAAGCCCCAATTTTGATCAGTTGGGCAAACTGATCACCCAACTGGAAAATCAGCTGAACCAAGCGCAGGAAAAGTTGGGCGAAGAAGCAGCCCACTGAACCTGATCAATCTCCTCCCAATAAAACCTGAAGGCCGCATTTCCACAAAACAGCGGAGATGCGGCTTATTTTATAAAGAGCGAGCGGGAAAACCTAGCCCGAATTTTGGTACAATCTACTTAAGTGCGAGAACACTTAAAACTACTATACGAGCGAAAACTCGTTAAACTAAAATCACACTCAGGCTTGGACGAAGCCATCGTGGATGGATGTGGGTTGCCACCCAGATGAAGCGAGAAGCTCACGGCGACCTAAGGGAGTGCCTCTGGTGCTTCAGCCGTGTGGAGCAAGTCACAATAAAAACACTCGATCTCCAAATGGGATCGAGTGTTTTTTTGGGGGTTGGATTGGATCGGATCGAGCAAAGGTTGAAGAGAAGGGTAAAAATCTATTTCATCACCATAGGGTGGTGTTTACAGGAACATTCGCAAAGAGAGGATCAGCAACATCCACAGCGGCAAACTGATCGCAGTTGCATTCATGATTCCGATGACACCATTCATGGTGATACACCTCCAAATGAGATCATATTTTTCCGTTCCTCGCATCGTTGTTTACATTATAGCGCAGGGAAAAAAGATTTTGTTGAAATCAGGCGATTTGTAACCCACTTGTAAGGTTGGGTTCATCTTTGTAACAATCGTGTAACGGAAGATATTGCGAGGGTGTCGATTTTCCGATGTTTGTCGTCATTTACTTCAATATGACGAAAAAAGAGGTTTTTTCCAAATGAGGATTGGGTACAAGTGTAGAAGGAAAAAAAGGGGGAGTTTGGATGCAGACCGTCAAAAATGATCTGGCAAACCATACCGCGGAAGAGTTGAAGGATATGCTGAGCGGATTAGAGGAAGCCATGATGAAGGCAACGGAAGAAGAGTTACCTGCATTGGAAGAAAAATATGATCTGGTGGTGGAGTTGTATTACGAAAAGGTCATCGAACAAGCCGCCAGCAAGCTGTTTCAAAGGGGAGCGTAAACGAGGAGCTCCCTATTTTCAGAGTGAAAACGTTTTATTTGGCCCATACTGAAAATGGGCCTTTTTTATTGTTGTGATTTCTTGCTTTCACTCAAAAAACCGATTATTATAGTTGTTGTTGGTATAAATGTTCGTTTTTTATGCTATCAGGAGGGGTATTATGGACAAATTTTTCGGGTTCGAGGAGAAGGGAACCAATGTCCGAACGGAAGTCCTCGCGGGTCTCACCACTTTTTTGACGATGGTGTATATCGTGGTGGTCAACCCGGCGATTCTGCAAAAAGCCGGTATGGATTTTGGCGCCGTGTTTGTGGCTACGGTGCTGTCGACCGTGCTGAGTACTTTGATTATGGGGTTTTTCGCCAACTATCCGATCGCTATCGCGCCGGGGATGGGGATGAATGCCTATTTTGCTTTCAGCGTAGTGGGACATCACGGTGTCAGCTGGCAAGTGGGATTGGGCGCGATTTTGGTGGCGGGCATTTTGTTCCTGCTGTTGAGCCTCACCCAGTTCCGTGAAGGGTTGATCCGGGCTATTCCTGACGGTCTGAAACACGGCATCTCTGCCGGAATTGGTCTGTTTATCGCGTTTATCGGGCTGAAATCTGCAGGTATTATCGTTAATAATGAAGTCAATTTGGTTGGTCTGGGTGATTTCCGCCATCCTCTGACAATCCTGAGTTTGTTTGGACTGTTTGCAACATTGGTCCTGATGACATTGCGCGTCAAAGGGGCCCTGTTTATCGGCATGGTGTTGACTGCTGTCGTCGGCTGGGCATTCGGCTTGATGAAAATGCCGGCACACTGGGTTTCTGCTCCGCCCAGTATGGCGCCGACATTTGGTAAGGCCGTCGCTACGTTGCCTGAAGTGTTCCATCATGGTCTGTATGCGGTGATCTTCTCATTCTTGTTGGTGACGTTGTTTGACACGACGGGTACGATGATCGGCGTGGCCGAACAAGCGGGATTGATGAAAAACGGTACATTCCCCCGTATGAAGCAAGCGCTGTTGGCGGATGCGATCGGGATGTCCGCCGGTGCAGTGATGGGCACAACGCCGACCAGTGCCTACATCGAATCCTCCACAGGTGTTGCCACGGGCGGTCGCACCGGGTTCACCGCCGTGGTGATCAGCTTGTTGATGCTGGGGACGCTCTTTTTTGAACCGTTGGTGGAAGCGGTAGCAGGTTTGCCGGCGATCACAGCACCGTCGCTGATCATCGTCGGGTGCTTTATGATGGCCGGGTTGGCCAAAGTTCGTTGGGATCAATTTGATGAGGCGTTTCCCGCTTTTATCGTCATGTTGAGTATGCCTTTGACGTTCAGCATCGCGACGGGAATCGCGTTCGGGTTCATCGCGTATCCGTTGCTGAAGATCGTCCGCGGGCAATTCCGGGAAGTTCATCCATTGATGTACGTGTTTATGGTTCTGTTCATTTTGCAATTGGTATTCGTGCCCGCGTGATTTGATCAGGGCGTGACTGGTGATTCGTCGATCCAAGAGGAGGCAATTCAGGAACGAGAGCACATCCGGATCGATGATGATTTGACCAGACACGCCCTTTTTCTGCTGATAGACAGTCCACTTTCTGCGCTATCCTACTGTATTGCTCCTTTAACGCAGTTGCTTGAAGCCCGGTTTTTCCGTGCGCTATACTCTCCCTTGATAAATGGAAAAGAAAGAAAATAGGATGGAGTGGGAGAGTCATGGTGCAGTCGTGGTCGGAAAAACGGTTTCGCATCCTGGTGGCGATCGTGATGGCCGCCGGTTTCACGCAAGGGTTGCTCATCCCGCTGTTGTCGACACTGTTGGAGCAGCAAGGGGTGAGTTCCAGCATCAACGGGTTAAATACAGCAGCGCTTTATCTGGGAATCCTGTTGTTTGCCCCGATCAGCGGTTGGTTGGTGCCCCGATGGGGTTACCGCAAAGTAATCGTGACGGGTATTGTGATGACGACAGTGGCATTTTTCCTGTTTCCGTTGACGACGAGTATGATGGCTTGGGTGTTTCTTCGTTTTATGGTCGGTTCCGGTGATAGCATGTTGCATTACGCGACTGGATTATGGATCACCTCCACTTGCCCGTCCGGAATTCGCGGGCGGCGCATCTCCCAGTACGGTTTGTCCTACGGTCTTGGATTCGGATTGGGGCCGTTGGGGATGAATTTATTGTCGTTTGGCCAATGGGTCCCGTTTGTCGTGATGGGGGTGTTGCTTGCTGTCGTGTTGGCATTGACCATGATGCTGGAAGCAGGTGCTCCTCCGACGGAGAAAAAGGAACATAGGGAGCGGGCTCAATTGGGAGAAATTTATCGGTTGGGCTTGGTTGCTTTGTGTCCTGCTATTTTATACGGTTTTTTGGAAGCGTGTCTCTCTGGGAGTTTTCCGGTGTACGGTTTACGTGAAGGACTCTCTACGGCATGGATTTCCGCGTTGTTGAGCGCGTTTGTTTGGGGGAGTTTGTTGTTTCAAATTCCGCTCGGCATTTTGAGTGACCGGTTCGGTCGCAAGCAGGTTTTGATGACCGTTTGTACACTGGGTGCTGTCGGTATGAGCCTTGTCCCGTTTTTTATGGGTCGGCCGACCATGCTTCTGGTATTGTTCGCGCTGACCGGAGGGTTGATCGGGTCGCTCTTTTCATTAGGACTGGCCTTTTTGTCCGATATCTTGCCGGCCTCCCGTCTGCCGCAGGCTAACGCTATTGCCACGGCGCACTTCAGTGTTGGCAGCATGGTAGGACCGTATATTGGCGGCACCCTGATCCAATATTGGGGCGGCGGTAGTATGTTTTATTTCCTCGCCTTTACTCTGCTCGGGTTTGTGCTGTTGGCCTTGTTTTACCGTCCGAGTGATAAGACGGGTACACCTGTCACCTCTAAAGTCGCCTGATAGAGGAACTTTCATAAGAAGGTACAAAAAAAGCCGTTTGTTCGACCTCAGACTGTAGAGTAAATCCGTGAAACAGCCGTCTTCCGACTTAGATTGACTTGGTCGGGGGACGGCATTCGTTTATTTGCCCTACAGGATACCGCTCCTTTTTTCGGCTTCTCATCCCGTGATACAATATTGCCATTGGTGATTGATTGCTCAGAGAGAAAGGGATGACGATGATGCCGGTCCGTTCGGGGACGGTGTCCCCCTATCAGCGAAAAACGCTGTCGGATTCGCCGATTCGGCTTTTTTTCATCTGCTTGTATGCAGGTTTCGGCATTTTATTTCCGTTGTTAAGTGTGTATTTGCAGCAGGAAGTAAGGTTGTCCGGTACGCAGATCGGCTTGCTGATGTCGATCGGTCCAATCGTCATGATCATCGCCCAGCCGCTGTGGGGAGTGGTTTGCGATGTGACGCAACGTTCCAAGGCTGTCCTCATCACGACAATGATGATGACAGGCTTGAGTGCTGTTGGTTTTTTCCTCACCCGCGACTATCCTTTCATGTTGGGGATTATGGCGCTGTTATCGTTTTTTCAGGCCGCCCTGGTTCCTATATCTGACAGTATGACCATGAGTTACGTGCAAAGGACGGATGGCGACTATGGCCGATTCCGGCTGTGGGGAGCGGTCGGTTTCGCGGTGGCGGCCTATGTGATGGGCATGGCGGCACAATGGTGGGGCGTTTCGGTGATTTTTGCCGCTTTCGCTTTGACGATGGGAATGGGCGCGTGGATGGCGGGATATATGCCGGACGAACGCGTATCCTTGAAATTGAATCTGCGCGAAGGCTTATCCCGGTTGTTGCGCAACCGGCGCTATGTACTCTTTTTGTTGGCTGCTTTTTGTATCATGGGTCCCATTCAAGCCAACAACGCGTATTTCTCTTTGCTGATCCAGTCATTGGGGGGGACGATGGCGGCCAGCGGATTGGGATTTTTGTTGGCCGCCGGTAGTGAAGTGCCTTTTATGCGCTGGGCACAGACATGGATCAAACAGCATGGGATATTGGCCGTGGTATTGCTGTCGGCGCTGGTGGCGGGGATACGGTGGGGGTTGTATTTCATGGAACCACCTCTTTGGCTGGTCTACGCGTCCACACTCCTTCAAGGCGTTTCCACCGGTTTGTTTATCCCCGCCGCATTGGCATATGTTGTTGACATTACCCCTCGGGATGTGCGGTTGACAGGAGTCGCTCTGTACACCAGCATGGGTAACGGTCTGGGCAATTGGTTCTTCACATTCTTGGGTGGTGTGATAATCGACCGGTTCAGCGTCTTTACCGCCTATCTGTTTTTCGGTTTGTTAACGATGTTCGGTGCGGGTGTGATCTGGACCCTGCGAATTGCCGATCGACGGGAATTCGAGGGAGATTCAGCCCGTGGATGAAGGGGGGATTTGTACAGGCAACACAATGTCTACGCGAGTTCCCTGACCGGGTTGGCTGGTGATGGTGAGTTTGCCCCGATGGTTTTCAACGATGCGGTGGCTGACGACCAATCCCAACCCGGTGCCTTTTGCTTTGGTTGAAAAAAAGGGTTCGCTGATTTTTTGTAACTGTTCCTCAGGAATGCCGCATCCCTGATCGGTGATGCGAATCAGAACGGATCGTTCCCGGATCATACGGCATCGTATGTCGATGATTCCCCCGTTGGGCATTGCCTCGATCGCGTTTTTCAGCAAGTTGATCAACAGTTGCTTCAGTTGGTTTTCTTCTCCCATCATGGTCGGGATCTCCGAATCGAACTCGGAGATGACGATTTCTACATTGTTCATGATCGCCTGTGTATTGATCAACATGATCACCTGTTCCAGCAAACGAAGCAGATCCACCGGTGAAAATTGAATCGTTTGCGGTTTGGACAGGACGAGCAGTTCACTGACGATTTGGTCGATGCGCTCCAACTCCGCCAGCATGATGGACAGATGTTCATCCGATTGGTTGGAGTTGTGGCGTTGCAATTGCAGAAACCCTTTCAATGCCGTGAGCGGATTACGGATTTCGTGGGCTACGCCCGCAGCCAATTGGCCGACGGCTGAAAGCTTTTCGGATCGCTGCAACAGTTCGTCTGTTTTTTTATACTCGGTGATGTCTTTGGCAATGCCGTAAATGCCTGCGATACGATTTTCCTTGATCATGGGTAGATAGGAAACCTTCACTTGGACGATTTCCCCATTCTTTCGGACAATTGCTGTCTCAAAATGTTGGGGTTCCCCCTTCAACGCCCGCCGGACATGGTTCTTCACCCGTTCATAGTCTTCGGGAAGCACCCAATCTGATAGCGTCATTTGCATCATTTCGTCTACGGAATATCCGGTTAGCTTTTCACATGCGGGATTGAAGCTGGTATAGCGGCCCATGATGTCTTTGTAGTAAATAGCATCCGGGGTGCGTTCGAAAAGGGTTTTGTATTGCTGTACGCTTTCGCTCAGGGTTTTGGTTTGGTAATGAAGGAAGCTGTCGATGATGCAACCGAGAACCAAAAATGTAACAACCATCGAATAGAGCAGTCCAGAGGAATGAGGACAAACGGAAAAAAAGGAGACGATGATCGCAAATGCGAAAAATGTGACCACCGGAAATGAATACGAACGAATGTTGGAGTCCATGTGACTTCCCTCACCTTTTCACCCTTCATTCATTTCAAGGATAACAATATAATTCTACCAGAAATTTGCTATTCTCAACACATTTTTTTCGACATGATCATTTCGAAATTGCGAATCGTGTCGATTGTCGCTGCGTGACGCCATTGAGATAGGCAATCATACTTATGTAATGGTTGTATTGAGTATCATGCGGTGAACGAAAGATTTCCCGGTCAATAGGGAAAGGGATGGCGATGCCAATTCGACAAATGTGGTTTCGACAGTATGTAATACCGATAATTTAGAAAAAGATATTTCATTTTATCAGAAGTTTACGGGGAACGGACAATCCTCCATTTTCACTATCCCCCTGTCTGGTGGATGATCTGCAGAAGGCGAAAACGGTGTTGTTGCACCAAGGCCCAATTGATTGGTCGACGAGATGGTACATACGGGTGTGTCATCCGGGCGGTATGGTTGTCGAATATGTTCGATGGCGTTGAAGAAATCTCTCCGTTATGCATATTTGTCCACAGACCATCCCACAATACCTTTCAGAGGAGGGATGGTCATGGATGTCAACCGAGCCAAACAGATCGTGGAATCTCCCAAGACGATTGAAGTCCGGTATCGTGGTAAGCCGGTTTGGATTCAGCACGTAAATGACGACGGTACTGCCCGTGTGTACGAACAACAAGAGCCCGAACGGGAGATGACCGTTTCGGTTGGAGAATTACAGGAAAACTGATACATCCTCAATCTTACCGGTTCCTTTGAGAACCGGTTTTATTTTTGAACTTTTCGTTCCAAGCGGTAGGGAGATCCATTTGTTATAATACAGAGGTTTACAAACTGAGTTCTGTTATATTATAATACACTCAACAGGAGGGATTCAGATGAATCAAAAAATAGAGGAAATGGTCGACACGATTGCTGTTTGTCAAGTGTGTGGGGAAACGATTGATGATGCGGGTGACCAAGCGTTAAGCAGCTGTTGTTCGGATCAATGGGTGAACGCGCGGATCAATGACAGCTACTTCTGATGAAACGTGATTCAGTACTGCTTCACCTCCCCGTTCAGGGTGAGGTTTTTGTTTGCCCTTCATTCACTATTTCTATTTTCTTACTCTTGACAAGATTTCATCATGGGCGGTAAGCTATAAACAAGCAAGCGCTTGCTTTAAGTGGAAAGGAAGAACCGTCATGCCCAAAGTGGGACGTAAAGAGGAAATTCTGGCTCATGCCCGCAAGCTTTTCAGCGTCAAAGGATACCACGGCACAACCATTCGGGACATATCTGAGCGAAGTGGCATTTTGTCCGGTAGCCTGTATGCGCATATCCGTTCCAAGGAAGATTTGCTGTTCGACATCACCAACCGCGGAGCGGATGCTTTTTTGGAAGCGCTTACCCCAATCGTGGAAGGAGAAGACTCCGCGATCGATAAATTGCGCAAAGCATTGATCGCCCACATCCGGGTTGTGGCCAATCATTTGGATGCAGCGACGGTTTTTTTTCATGAATGGAAAGCGCTTTCAAACGATCGCCGGGCGATTATCCAATCCAAACGGGACACATATGAATCGATGTGGAACAGGTTGCTGGAGGAAGGTGTTCAACAGGGAGAATTGTCCTGTCGTGATCTCAAATTTACCCGCCTGTTGATCTTGTCCGCAGGTAACTGGCTGTACCAGTGGTATCGACCTGACGGTGGACTGAGCCCGGAAGAGATCGCCGAACGTTTTATGGAAGTGATTTTGCACGGTATCGCCGCGCAGGGAGGAGGGATCGAGGATGATCGGGCAAGATGAACGATATGCGCGCTTTATGGAGCGCATTCACCGAGGAGAAAAAATCGAGGCGACGGATTGGATGCCGGACGAATACCGACAATTGCTGATCAAACTGATCCATATGCACGGTGTCAGCGAAATCATGGGAGCGTATCCCGAGAAGGAGTGGGTTCCGAAAGCTCCTACCTTGCGTCGTAAGTTAGCGATCATGGCCAAGGTGCAAGATGAAATGGGGCACGGGCAACTGCTGTTACGCGTGGTGGAGGATCTGGCTGCCCCGCTTGGCAAAACACGGGAGGATCTGATCACGGATATCTTTTTGAGTCGGGTCAAATTTCATAATGTGTTTCATATGCCGGCAGAGACTTGGGCTGATGCCGGGGTGATCGGCTGGCTGGTGGACGGCGCGGCCATCATCAATCAGGCGGCCCTGCTGGATACGTCCTACGCGCCTTATGCCCGGGTGCTGAAGAGGATCTGTGCTGAGGAGAGCTTCCATATGCAGCACGGGGAGAACATCATATTGGCTCTTGCACAAGGGACGAAACAACAACGGGACATGTTGCAGGATGCGCTCAATCGCTGGTGGGAGTCGCTCTTGTTCTTCTTCGGACCGGTGGAAGTGACACCAGCTGCCCAACGCATGTTGGATTACCGGATCCGGACCAAGACCAATGAAGAACTGCGTCAAAAATTCTTCGACAAGTATATCCCGCGGATTCGCTCCATCGGGTTGACTATTCCGGATCCGAAATTACACTACGACGAGAAGCGGGGGCGTTGGATGTATACGGAACCGGACTGGGACAAATTTGCCAGGATCGTGAAAAACAACGATGGGCCGAAATCGCGGGAACGGATTGACTTGCGCAGGATGGCGCATGAAGAACAACGATGGGTGCGGGAAGCGATGGTGAGATCCAGGCAGATGGCGGCGGTTTGACACTCCGCACGGCTAAAGCACCACAGATACTTTCTCTGGTCGCCGCGGGATCCTTGGGTAGTTGACGCCCTCCGTTCATTTCTGCCTTCGAACGGCTCCTCAGTTCAGGGGTGTGCCATCATCCCGTCCCATATGGTTTTGCGCCAAACACGGAAGGTTTGATCGCGAGCCATTTTCTTTTCAATGAAGCGTGCATCGCAGGCTACTGGGATCAACCGGACGGATCAGGCGCATCAGGGGGGTGATTAAAATGACTGTGAAAAAGACACGGCCCGAATACGGTGTATACGAAGTGTTTGTGCAAAAGACGCAGATGGATCATCACGTGCATGTGGGAAGTGTGTTGGCTCCGTCTCCCGAGATGGCTCTGCAGACGGCACGGGAAAATTTCTTGCGACGAGATCGCGCGGTCAATTTGTGGGTCGTGCCGAGGGAGCACGTGTATGCGACGCCGTATGAAGGGGATTTTTTCGCCCGGGAAATGGATCGCAAGTATCGCGAAGTATCCGGTTATACGGAAAACGGACGTCTGTGGCGCATGTTCAAAGAACGGGCCCTCTATCTGGAAGACATCGTGCGTCACGTGGGGGTAGAGGAAGCCAAAACAGAGCAATCCAAGCGTTGACTGGGGTTGAAGAAGATGCGAATGGAAAACGCAGAACAAGCCAAACAATCGGAAACTTACCGTGCAGCACTGGTCGACTTGTTGTATCAGCTGGCCGATGATGAGCTTTGTCTTGGCCATCGGGATTCGGAATGGCTGGGATTGGCTCCGGATATCGAAGAGGATGTGGCGTTCAGTTCCATTGCGCAGGATGAAGTGGGTCATGCCACCTATTATTTCAATCTGTTACATGATTTGGGCGAGGAGAACCCCGACCGGATCGCTTTCGCCCGTGAGGTGAAAAGGTGGAGAAATGCCGTGTTGTTGGAACGCCCCAACGGAGATTGGGCTTACAGCATCGCCCGCCACTTACTGTACGACGTTTTTGATGACATACGATTGGAAGCGATTACACATTCCGGTTATCGTCCGTTGGCGGAAGGTGCCCGTAAAATCCGTCGGGAGGAGACGTACCATTTGCAGCATTTCCGCCTGTGGTTCACCCGTCTCGGACAAGCCGGCGGGGAAGCGCAGGAACGGTTGGTACAGGCGGTGAACCGGTTGTGGCCGGATGTGGGGGGATTGTTCTCTCTCGGCATGTATGAAGCTGCTCTGATTGAAAACGGCATCCTCCCCATGAACGGAGAAGAGATGAGACGTCGATGGGAAGAACGGATTCGTCCGGTGATGGATGAGGCGGGTATCCCTTGGCCGGGTGAAATATCCATCCCCCGTGTCAACGGACGCCTGGGGGAACACACGGACGATTTGTCTGAAATGCTCGACACCATGAGCGAAGTGTACCGGTTGGACCCCAACGCTGTGTGGTAAAGGAGGGTCACGTCATGCCGACAACGGAACAGACGCTGTGGTCCGTCTTGGACGAAGTGAAAGATCCGGAGATTCCCTCGATTAGCATCGTGGAGTTGGGCATGGTCAACCGGGTACAGTTGGACGACGGTTGTGTCAGGGTGGAGATGACGCCGACGTTTGTCGGTTGTCCGGCGATCGGCATGATCCGGCAAGCGGTGCAGGAACGATTGGCCGCTCTGGATGAGATACGGGAAGTGGAAGTTGTGGTAACGATGGACCAGCCCTGGACGACGGACCGGATCACGCCGGAAGGCAGAGAGAAGCTACGGGAGTTCGGTATTGCTCCCCCTGTTGACGGCAGATCGGGTTCGCTGGTGCCTGATTGCCCCTATTGCGGTGCGGACAACGGTGAAGTGCACAATTTGTTCGGACCCACAGCCTGTCGGGCCATTTTCTACTGCAAACGATGCCGTCAGCCTTTTGAAGGAATGAAACCCGTCTAAGTCTCATGATGAGATGGCTCATCCGTAGCATACGGATTTACCAACTTGCTTTCGACAGTAAGGATCCAGAGTGAAGAAGATGACTTTCGCAGGATGGAACGCGCGATAGAAGGGAGGAGCCCCGATGTTTCAACCGGAATGGGAAGCGATGCCGCGTGATGAGTTGCTCCGTCTACAGTCGGAGCGACTGCGTCAAACGGTGGAACGGGTGTATCACCGGGTGCCGTTTTACCGGCGTCAGTTAGATGAGCGTGGTATCAAGCCGGAGCAGATTCGAAGCGCGGAGGACATCACCCGGTTGCCGTTTACTCGCAAACAGGACTTGCGGGACCAATATCCATTTGGATTGTTCGCCGTTGATTTATCGGAAGTCAAACGGCTCCACGCTTCTTCCGGCACCAAAGGGAAACCGACGGTGGTGGGGTATACCCGCAGAGATTTGGACAACTGGGCTGATTTGTGCGCACGGTCCATCGTAGCTGCAGGTGGACGTCCCGGTGACGTGTTTCACAATGCGTATGGCTATGGATTGTTTACAGGCGGATTGGGTGTGCATGCCGGAGCGGAACGACTCGGTGTGACACTGGTGCCGGCTTCCGGCGGCAACCGCTCCCGACAGGTAACGCTGATCGAGGATTTCAAGCCGCGGGGCATTGCTGGAACCCCATCGTTCATCCTTAGTTTGGCGGAAACAATGGAGGAGATGGGCAAGGACCCGGCGAGCTCTTCCCTGGCGTACGGCATTTTCGGCGCGGAACCGTGGTCAGAGGGGATGCGGCGCACGCTGGAAGAAAAATGGGGCATCCATGCCGTGGACATTTACGGTTTGTCCGAAGTGTTGGGACCGGGGGTCTCCATCGAATGTTGGCAAGCGAAGAATGGGTTGCACATCGCAGAGGACCACTTCTTGGTCGAGGTGATCGATCCAGACACGGGAGAGCCGTTGCCAGACGGTGAGACGGGAGAGTTGGTTTTTACCACCCTGACCAAGGAGGCGATCCCGGTGATCCGTTACCGGACGGGCGACATCGCCGCCGTGTACCGCGAGCCGTGCGTTTGCGGCCGTACCCACGCTCGCATGTCCCGAATCAAGGGGCGGGTTGACGACATGCTGATTATTCGCGGGGTGAACGTCTTCCCGTCCGAGTTGGAGCATGTCCTCTTGCAAGTGAAGGAGGTGACACCCCACTACCAAATCATCATCACACGGGAAGGGACATTGGATCATTTTACCGTGGAAGTGGAAGTCTCGGAATCTTTCGAAGCACGAATCGGTGACCGTCCGTTGACGGAGCACGCGGATGGAGTACGGCTGATCGATCGTTTGTGCCGCTTGTTTAAAGACAATTTGGGCGTGACGACGCAAGTGATTTTGCGCAGACCGCGTGAAATTCCTCGTAGTGAAGGGAAAGCGGTGCGTGTGATCGACCGCAGAGTGCCGCAGTTGGGATGAGTAAGATGGAAATCTTCAATTTCTATAGAAAGAGGGATCCACATGACCAAATTGATCGCCATTTACCGTCAACCGGAGGACAAACAAGCATTTGACGAGCACTATTTTAAAGTGCATGCGCCGCTGGCAAAAAAAATGCCGGGTTTAAAGAAGATCGAAGTGACCCGGTTTGTCGGCACACCGATGGGAGGGGAGTCCCCGTATTATCTGATGGCGGAAATGGTGTTTGAGAATCGGAAAGCATTGGACGAAGCAATGGTTTCTGCGGAGGGGCGTGCTGCAGCGAAAGATCTGATGGGCTTCGCTGGCAAATTGGTGACGATGATGATCGGTGAGACGACCAGCGGTGATGAAAAGTGACGGTTGAACCGATTGTGCGGACGGCCGTGGTGGGTGCGGGTACGATGGGCAACGGGATTGCAGAAGTGCTGGCGACGGCGGGGAAGCGGGTCGTTTTGGTCGACGTCTCCTCATCCGCTCTTGAACGCGGCATGCAGGCGATTCGTGACCGTTTGCGCCGGCGTGTGCAGAAACAGCGGATGACGGCGGAGGAGATGAAACAGGCGCTGAACCGGATCGAGTCGTCTGGCGACCTGTCTGCTGTTGCCGAGGCCCAGTTGGTGATCGAAGCGGTGGTGGAGCGTCTGGACGTAAAAAAGTCGTTGTTTGCCCAATTGGATGAGATCGCCGACTTGGAAGCGATTTTAGCCACCAATACCTCTTCTTTGTCGGTGACGGCGATCGCCTCGGCCACGAAGCATCCCGAACGGGTGATCGGCCTGCACTTTTTCAATCCGGCTCCCGTCATGCCACTGGTGGAAGTGGTCCACGGGCCGCTGTCAGAACGGGAAGTGGTTGATCAGGCGATGGCGTTTGTCAAGGAGATCGGCAAGGATCCCGTGAAGGTGACCGACACCCCTGGGTTCTTGGTCAACCGTGTGGCGCGGTCGTTTCACAGCGAAGCATTCCGTCTTGTCGGGGATCATGTGGCGGAAAAACAACAGGTGGATCGCATCCTACGTGCGGCTGGTTTCCCGATGGGACCATTTGAATTGCAGGATCTGATCGGCATCGACATCAACTATGCCGCCTCATGCTCCGTCTACGAAGGGTATTTCCACGATCCGCGTTTCCGTCCCCATCCGCACCAGCGGCAACTGGTGGAAAGCGGTGCGCTCGGCAAAAAGACGGGAAGGGGGCATTACCGCTATGAATGATATCGTGCTGATCGGTGACGGACCTTTGGCGAAAGAAACATCGGATCTGTTCAACGAACGGGGCTGGACCGTATGGCCATTGGACCAATTAGATCAACCGTTGTCATCGTCTTGTGCGGTGGTGGACACGGTTACCGGACCTGTGGAAGAGAAAAAGCGGTTGCTGCGCCGGGCAGCGGAGCTCGTGCCGATCGATGCCCCGATCTGGACAAATACGCTTCATGTGACCGCGACGCAGGTCGCCTCCTGGATGCCGCACTCCGAGCGGGTCGGCGGTTTCTCCCCGTTAATGATCCAGCAGATGCCCTTGGTGGAGGTTTGTCGTCCGCTACAGGCGGAAGATGAAGACGTGTGGGACAAGGCCCTGCAACTGTGGCGGCATGTAGGCAAACAAGTGGAAGTGGTCGGGGACGAACCGGGCTTGGTCTTCCCCCGCACTTGGGCGATGCTGGTCAACGAAGCCGCATTTGCACTGACGGAAGGCGTAGCGAAAGCGGCCGCCATTGATCTGGCGATGAAAAAAGGGACCCGTATTCCCATGGGACCGTTGGAATGGGCCGACACGATCGGGGTCGACCAGGTGGTGTGGATTTTATCCGGTTTGGTGCGCGAGCTGGGAGAGGATCGCTATCGTCCGGCTCCCCTCCTGCGCAAAATGGTGTACGCCGGTTACACCGGACGTGCAGCCGGACGTGGTTTTTATCGGTACAACGCTGACGGGAAGCGGCAATCCTCTGAAATTAGCAAGGTCAGTATGTAGGGTGTTCCGGTTATTCGTTGTTCATCTGTAAAAGAGTGGCCGTCATTCTGTCAAGCGATCTTTGCAGAGCGAAGACGGTGCGAGACGGGAAAGCGAAGCCGACCAATACATCGAGCACGCTCTAGGAAAAAGAACGGACATATGAGCAAAGGGGGAGAAACCGTGCGCGAAGCTGTCATTGTGGATGCGGTCCGAACGCCATTTGGACGGTATAAGGGAACACTGAGCCGCGTGCGCCCCGATGATCTGGCCGCCCATGTCATCCGCGCCTTGTTGGAAAGAAATCCGTCGGTCGACCCCGCGCGCATCGAAGACGTCATTTTCGGTTGTGCCAACCAGGCCGGGGAAGACAACCGCAATGTGGCCCGCATGGCTGCGCTGTTGGCGGGATTGCCCGAGGAGACGGGCGGCGTGACCGTCAACCGTTTGTGCGGGTCCGGCCTGGAAGCGGTCAATCAGGCGGCAGCGGCCATCGCGGCTGGTTGCGGCGACATTTTCATCGCCGGTGGTGTGGAGAGCATGTCAAGAGCCCCGATGGTGATGCTGAAGCCGGAGGAACCGTTTCCCCGCGGCAATCAGACGTTGGTGGACACCACGCTGGGCTGGCGGTTCGTCAACCCGAAAATGACGGAGATGTTTCCGCCGCTCAGCATGGGGGAAACGGCTGAAAACGTCGCCGAGCGATACGGTGTGACCCGTGAGGACCAGGATGCTTTCGCTCTGCGCAGCCAACAGCGAGCCGCCCGTGCATGGGAAGAAAACCGTTTTGCTGACGAGATCGTTCCCGTGATGATTCCGGTTAAACGCGGAGAACCTGTGGTGTTCAACAAGGATGAACACATGCGTCCAGACACCACATTGCAAAAATTGGCATCCCTCCGTCCGGCATTTCGCGAAGGCGGCACTGTGACCGCCGGCAACTCGTCGGGAATCAACGACGGTGCGGGTGCGCTCCTGATCATGGAACGGAGCGTCGCCCAATCATTGGGACTGAAACCGCTGGCCCGCATCGTCACCTTTGCCGTATGCGGCACCCATCCCAACTACATGGGCATCGGGCCGGTTGGGGCGACGAAAAAGGCACTGGCACGAGCCGGGCTGTCCGTCGCCGATCTGGATCTCATCGAATTGAACGAGGCATTTGCCGCTCAGGCGCTTGCCTGCATCCGTGAACTCGGTTTGGATGAGGAAAAGGTGAATGTCAACGGGGGCGCGATCGCGTTGGGCCATCCGTTGGGGGCCAGCGGTGCGCGGATTATTGGCACAATGGCCTATGAATTGCGAAGACGAGGAGGCCGGTATGGTCTGGCCACGATGTGTATCGGCGTGGGACAAGGCATCGCCACCATCGTGGAACGGGTGGAATGAGTTTGGTGAAGGGTAAAATCATATGAAATCAAAGGGGAGGAGCACTGATGCTGAAAGAGAAGATCGCGTTGTTGCAGGATGAGTATCATCTGTTGATCAACGGGGAAAAAGTGCCGAGCAGTTCCGGGGAATGGTTTGAAACGTTCAACCCGGCCACGGGGGAAGTGATTGCACGGGTAGCCAAAGCGACACGCGCCGATGTGGACAAAGCGGTGGAAGCGGCGCGTCATGCATTGGAGCAGGGAAAATGGGCAAAATGGCCAGCCTCCCGGCGCGGGCAAATTCTTAATCGAATTGCCCAGATCATGCGTGAACGCTTCAACGACTTGGTGGAACTCGAGGTACTCAACAGCGGGAAAGCCATTTCCGCCGCCCAGGGTCAGGTGCAGCAGGCGATTGAGGATTTTGAGCTGTATGCAGGTGCCGTAACGACGATTTCCGGCAGTACCAAACCGGTACCCAACGGCTTTTTTCACTACACAGTCAAGGAGCCGGTTGGGGTTTGCGCACAAATCGTGCCTTGGAACTATCCGTTGATGATGGCGGCTTGGAAAATCGCCCCGGCGTTGGCGGCGGGATGCACCATCGTGCTGAAACCCGCGTCGCTCACGCCGCTGACCGCGCTCGTATTGGCCGATATTTGTCACGAAGCGGGTGTCCCGGCTGGTGTGATCAACGTCATCACCGGCAGTGGTTCTGATGTAGGTGCTTACCTGATCGAACATCCCGGTGTGGATAAAGTGGCCTTCACCGGTGAAACCACGACGGGCAAAGACATCATGGCCAGAGCTTCCGACACCCTGAAGCGGGTGACGCTGGAGCTGGGCGGCAAATCGGCTAATATCATCTTTCCGGACGCCGATTTGGACGCAGCGGTGAACGGCTCCGTTTTCGGCATCTACTACAATACCGGTCAATCCTGCGAAGCGCGGTCCCGTCTGCTGGTGCACGAATCGATCTACGACGCATTTTTGGAAAAGTTTGTGGAGAAAACGAAGAAACTGAAACTGGGGGATCCGTTCAGCAAAGAAACGCATGTTGGCGCCGTCATTTCACAGGCACAATGGAATGTGATCGACTCTTACGTCAAATTGGCGCAGGAAGAAGGAGCGCGTGTCCTTTACGGCGGCAAACGGCCGGAAGGACCAGAGTTTGAGAAAGGGTATTGGTACGAACCGACGGTCATTGTGGATGTGACGAACGATATGCGTGTGGCTCAGGAAGAGATTTTCGGACCGGTCGTTGTGGTCATCAAATTTTGTGACGAACAGGAAGCGGTCCGCCTGGCAAACGACACCATTTACGGACTGGCCGCCGCACTGTGGACCCAGGATTTCTCCCGTGCACACCGTGTAGCCGGGCAACTGAAAGCGGGTGTCATCATGATCAACAACCCGTTCTCCGCCTTCCCCGGACTGCCGTTCGGCGGTTACAAACAATCCGGATTTGGTCGTGAGCTGGCCATCGAGTCGATCGACCTGTATACGGAAACGAAGAGCGTCCTCTCCTATATCGGGACCAAACCGCTGAATCCGTTCGGCGTGTGAGGTGTTTTTCGGTGAAACCGGGATTGCATCCGGGTCACAAGGAAACGATGACCGTCACGGTTGCGGAGGAAATGGCGGCTTCCTTTGGTGGAAAGATGATTCATCCGACGCTCTCCACTGTCACCATGGTGTACTACATGGAATGGGTAGGCAGGAAAGTGATCCTGCCCTTCCTGGAGGACCACGAAGAAGGGGTAGGGGCGGCGATTGAGGTGAAGCACCGCGCCCCCGCTCCTATCGGCAAGGTGGTCACATTTACCGCCGAAGCGGTGGAAGTAAGGTCCAACAAAGTGGTGTGTCGCGTAACGGCGGAACACGATAAGGCGTTGGTCGGGGAGGGAACGTTTATACAGGCGATTCTCGCGCGCCAACAAATCCGAGAGCGACTCGAAGCAATGCGGTGAATCAAATTGCCCCGATGGGTCACCATCGGGGATTTTTGTTGTTGAACAAAAATCACGATCTGGTCCGCTGATGAGGGGTAGCAAGGTGATCAACCTGCATATATTACAGCGATGTTACATTCCGATGGAACGAAAGGCAAGTGAATAGGCCATGCGCGGAAAATGGATGGTACTGTGGTTGAGTTTCGTGTTGCTGGCAGGGTGTTTCCAAGCGACCTCACCGAGTCCGCCAACGTCACCAGCCAACGACGTTCAGTTGGATCAGACATTGGTGATCGCGGAGAAAAACGGAAGCGTCACTTTCGACTTAAAGTTAAGGAATAACGGAAAGAAGAATGTTCGGCTCATGTTTTCAAATGAACCCGTCTCTTTTACCATTGTCCAAAAAGGAACCGAGATCGCTCATGTGGAAGTAGATAGTGGTCCAAACGAGAATCACGAAGTGATACTGGCCCCGTCGGAGCAAGTTCAATGGCGGAGCGTTTGGGATCTTCAAGCGGCAGGCCGGCGTGTTCCGGCGGGAACTTATGAAGTGGAGGTGAGGTTGATGCCGGACAAGGTAAACGGAGAAGCCCCACAGCCGCATCAATTCCTGGTAAAAGGTACGTTTGAGGTCCATGCGGCATCGACACCGGACAGGAAACCGGTAATACCGGAGCCCAAGCTTGAAAACACAGCGTTCCGTCAATTGCGTGTCGTCGGAGGCGAAGGAACCTATCGCGTGACAGGGGAAGCACGTGTGTTTGAAGGAGTTTTCAACTATGCAGTTACCGATGGACACCGATATCTGACTCGTGGTCGTGTACAGGCGGAAAACGGAGCTCCCAGTTGGGCACCGTTCACCTTGGAAATCTCGATTCCGCGTGATCAATTGCCATCCAACGGGACATTGATCCTCGAACTGTATAAAGAAAGTTCAAAAAACGGTTCACGTTTGCATCAAAAGGAAATCGTGCTGGAAGAGTTCCGTCCGGAATGAGATGCTCCAAATGACAGCCGCGGAGGTGTAACGCGGCTGTTTGGCATGTCTAAGATAAAAGGAGGGTACCTTTGACGATACCTGTCTGTTTGCAAAATATACCCAATCAAATCTGTGTACGGGTCCTTCCAAATCCGATCCAACTTCCAGCCACTTTGAGACGGGAGATCTCCGTGCATTGGGATCGCTTGAAACAGGAAGGAAAGACCTTTGAGAATGGCACCATCTTTACCATCCGGGATTGGTACCATGAGCCCGACAGACTGGACGTCACATTGATGCGCACTCGATATGACCATTATCTCTATTCCATACACCATCAAACGACAAATCCATGGGCCTGCCGTGTGATGTATGCTTGTGCTTTGACGGAGACGTCCGACGGTTATTGGGTAATCGGAGAAATGGCGGATCACACGGCATCCCCAAATCGGTTGCAGTTGGCGGGTGGCGGGATTGACGAATCGGATGTGAAAGGAGATCAGGTGGATTTCCTTCACAGTGTCATCCGTGAGGTACAGGAAGAGCTGGGGATCGACCTGTTACAGATAATGGACGATGTCCAAATCCAGCCTTTGTATCTGAAAACAGGGGGAGAACGTCATTCTGTCACACTCATTTATCGTTTGGGTCTGCCGATGACAGTAGAAGACATGCGACAACATTACGCCGCATACCTGCATCGCCTGCGGGAGGAAGGAATAAAGCCGGAATTTGCTTCTCTCATATGGATCAAAAAGGAAAAATCGGAAGTCACCCGTTTTTTGCAGTACGATCGGCGCCTCCGCGTCGATTATCTCACTCCGTTGTTGACCAAGCTGGTTGAGAACGAGTGAAATATACGAAACCGCAGGCATAGGGGATGAGTGCCTGCGGTTGAGTTTGGATTCACTCCAGCCATCCTTTCTTTTTAAACCAGATGTACATGGAGACGCCGACGGTAGCCATCAACCCCAAAACGGCAAAGTAGCCGTAACGCCATTTCAGCTCGGGCATGTATTCGAAGTTCATCCCGTATATACCGGCGATAAACGTCAACGGCATAAAAATGACTGTGAACACTGTCAATGTCAGCATGATGGAATTCATCCGGTCAGCCTTAATCGACATGTAGTGATCGCGCATGTCGGACGTCAGCTCCCGATTGGCTTCGATCATCGCCGTCAATTTCAACAGGTGGTCGTAGATATCGGTGAAATACAGCTTCAAGCGCTTGGTTTCCTTGAGAAAATCCATATTGAGCATGCGATACAGCATTTCACTCGTTGGTACGATGGTTTTTCTGAGCGCGAGCATGTCACTGCGGATGCGGAATAAACGGCGCGTGATCACGCGATGGGGTCGGTTGGTCCCATCATCTAATTCGTTGATACGATCCTCCAGATTGTACATGGCGGGGAAATATTGGTCTACAATCCGATCCATTACCGAGTACAGTACATGCATCGGCCCCAATTGGATCGATTGGGTATCAGCGGACACCGCCTCCCAGGCGGAATCAATTTCGTTCAGACGGGAAAAATGAAACGAGACCACATACCGGTCACCGACAAACAGATCCAGCTCTTCGGTCTTCAAGGTGTCCGGATTCAGCGAATGTAGGACATAAAATTGATATCCTTCATATAAGTCCAGTTTGGGGCGTTGTAGAAAGTGAAGACAATCTTCGATAGCCAAGGGATGAAAATGAAAATGATCGTGTAACAGCGCGGATTCGTCTTTGTTGGGTGCTTCAAAATCCACCCAATACCAGGAAATATCCGCACGATCCAGTTGTTCCAACGGCAAGTCCCGTTCCAGCGTGCCGTCCGCTTTGACAGCCAATGTGCGAATCAACCGTATGCCTCCCTTGCTCCCATTGTAGTATTTCATGTCGGACAACATTTTATTCGGTTTCTGATTAGTGGATCCTCTTTTCATTTCAATGATAATCGTCCTTTAAATGTCGGAAAAATAAAATATCAAAAAGGCTGTTGACAGTTCGTCCGATCCGTTATAGAATTAAATTCGTCACGACGCGATCGAAAATGAGAGAGACAAAAACGAAATCAAAGCATCATGCCGAAGTGGCGGAATTGGCAGACGCGCACGACTCAAAATCGTGTGGTCTCTGACCATGTGGGTTCGACTCCCACCTTCGGCACCAAAAACGTTGTGGTAACGGGGATTTCCTATGATGGAGTCCCCGTTATTTTTATTTCATTAGAGACCAAAATAGTGCGTACTGAGTCTTACACGAGGTTCGGGGGCATGCGCACGATTCAAAACACAGGAGGATGACCCGTAATTTGGGCTAGTATCCCTTACACTCATGACTAAGGCTGCATATGAGTATCGTGGGAGCTAAAAGTAAATGAAAGGGAGTGTAGGTTTGGGTGTATTTTTCATACAATTTAGATTCTTATAGTCCGTATTACAATCTCAATGGCGTAGGTGTCGAAGAGTACCCGTGTGTCGTTGGGTACGAGATCGATGGGGCAACCGGCGACGAGTTTGCCGATGGGTTTGGCGTTATAGGCTCAGACACAGATGGCCCGTACGAGCTGAAGAGGCCGAAGGGATATAAGGACCCGAAGGACACGGAATGGCAAATGGCCGTTCATTTTCAAAACGTTGCCGTATTCGCGGCAAAACACCCGTATGTGACTCAAAAATCGTGTGGTCTCTGACATGTGGATTGACTCCACCTTCGGCACCAAACGAGAAAACGCAGGCTCATGATAAGAGCCTTTTTTTGTGGATAAAGTGGAAAAGTCATTGATTTGGCACACAACCTCTGGCAAACTTTTTGATAAGTGTTTCCCTTCACGGGAAATCACATGTTTAATGCAGGAAAGTATGAATCGGCAAAAATGAGGTTGACTTTTTCTCGCGTTCCGCTTATAATATCTTTTGCCTGTTTCACAAACTATTTATGAGATGAATAATGAATCATTGTCGGGGCGTGGCTCAGCTTGGTAGAGCACCTGGTTTGGGACCAGGGGGTCGCAGGTTCAAATCCTGTCGCCCCGACCAGTACGGACGGGCTTTTCACGGCCCGTTTTTTCTTTTACTGGCCGGATTGCAAACCTTTATCTTGATAAAGTGCTTTTCCGGTCCATTTGAAGCACTTGGTCAATTGCTTCTGCTGCTTCTCTTTGCATGGGAATCACATGGGAATATATATCCGGGTGATTCCGATCGAAGAGTGCCCTAACCGTTCAGAAACGATTTTCGGGTGAATCCCTTGTTTTAGGAGAGCATTGTGGCGTGGGTGTGCCGGTGATCGTGGAAGCGGATCTTGGGAACGAAGAAAAGCTGCTGCGAAACGGGAAATTCCTTATGGGTTGGCCCAAGCGATCGCGGCAGGTGTGGCCTCCACGTTTGGCCTGAAAAAGAAAGCCGCACCGCAACCCGCTTTTAATCCGCAACCGAAATCGCACCCGAAGCCGATGCATCGCGTTATCGATGACGGTAAGGCGGTGATCAATTCCGCTTATGATGAAAAGATTCTTGCAGCGGTTGAAACGGCACTGAAGAATAGGGCGAAAAGGGTATTGGTGGGAGAGGTTCGATGATTTAGAATAATTGTTGACCAAGATCTTTAGAAGAAGCCGTGTTGGTTTCTTTCAGGTTTCTAGAAGTCATTTTAAGATTTGATTCACGTCAAAGGATCAGTGCTAGCCGTGGGCTGTCAAATAGATATCTCTGTAAGGTATTAGTTGGAGAAACGACCGTAACGTCGCTGCATCAACCGTAGCAAAAGCAGACGTAGACCCGTCCTTAAATTTGAAAAAGGACGGGTCTCGATAATTTGGCATGTTAAATTTTCGCCGTCGTATTGTTCTGGCGGGCGAAACTGATAGACAGGTACCAACTTCTGTAATAGAGACATCCCGAAGAAAATTTATGGCACTTGTGACGGCGTTTGGTGCCCTCCATCTTTTGTAGCTATGTCTTGTACTTTGTATTTTTTCAGCGAACAATCGCAGCCGGCACAGTCGCCAGTCGAGCAACAGCCTACGTTCATACGGCGCACAAATTTATAGAGCTGCCAGCTGGCAAAACCAAGCACGGCCGTTATCACCACGTAGATCATGGTAATATCTCCCTTACCTAAAAGATTAGCTGACTGATATGATAGACCACAAATGCCACGACCCAGGCTATTGCCACGCTGTAGCCAACCGAGATCAGCGTCCATTTAGAGGATCCGGTCTCGCGCCACATCATCACAACGGTAGACACGCACGGTGTATAGAGTAGAACAAAGAACAGAAACGCTAGTGCCACCGGCTGGGTAAAAGTATGGTGCAAGAGATCGCCGAGCTTGCCATCGTCTCCGGCACCGTACACGATGCTCATTGTGGACACAACGACCTCTTTTGCTAGGAAGCCAGTCACGAGAGACACACCTGCCTGCCAAGTAGCAAAGCCGAGCGGCGCAAACAGCGGTGCGATCAAGCCGCCGATCGCGGCGAGCCAACTGTGCTCAATCGGGGCAAATCCGTGCCAGGAAAAGTGGCCGAGGAACCAGATCAACACCGACATCCCGAAGATAATGGTGCCGGCCTTACGGACAAAACCTTTGGCTTTGTCCCAAGTATGCAGGAACAGGCTTTTCAGCATCGGTGCACGGTAGGGTGGTATCTCAAGCAAAAAGGTACCTTCTTCGGCGTGCACAAATTTTTTCAGCAAAAACGCTGTCAGAATCGCCACCACGATCCCAGTGACGTAGAGTGTGAATACCACGGCCGCCCCGCCGTGTTTGAAGAAAGCGGCTACGAATAGAGAATAGACCGATAGCCGTGCTGAGCAGGACATGAATGGTGAAATCAGGGCAGTGATCAGGCGACTTTTTGGATCTTCCAACGTGCGAGTCGCCATGATTGCCGGGACGTTGCAGCCGAAGCCGAGGATCAACGGAATGAACGCTTTACCATTCAGTCCGATCATTGACATGAAGCGATCCATCAGCACGGCTGCCCGTGCCATGTAGCCGGAGTCCTCCAAAAAAGAAAGGCAAAAGAACAGAATGCCGATCTGCGGCAAGAATACGAGCACTGAGCCGACACCAGCCAGCACGCCGTCCGTCATCAGCTGAGTGAACCAGTCCGGACTGCTCATCGCGGTGAGACCAGCCTTTAACCAGTCCGTAAGTGGGCCACTGATCCATTCGTCGAGCTGGTCAGACAGCGAAGTGCCGATCCAGCTGAAAGTGATTTGAAAAATGAGATACATAAATCCGAGAAAAATAGGAATCCCGAGCACGGGATGCAGAAGAAGGCTGTCGATGCGGTCACTCCAGGTGCGCCCCGCCGGGTTCTGGCTTTGCTGTGTCACCTCGCAGATGATCTTTTCGATGAAGTCGTAACGCGCGTTGCGGATACGATGCTCGATAGCTGCAGGATAAGCAGCGCGTACTGCCTCCATTTGCTGAATCAACTCGGCCGGCAACTGGTGACGTAAGATTTCTTCTACTGTTTCGTTTCCTTCCAGCCACATCAAGGCCAGCCAGCGACGGCTTGTGCGAAAATTCCACGGAGACGAGGCAAGCAGAGTGTCCAGATCACGGATGGCCGCTTCAACCTCGGTGGGATACGGTACGGTCAGTGTCGCGTTCTGCACGCCCTCGCGGAGCAGATCGATTAGTTTGTCGTGCCCATTTGCCTTGCGTGCCACCATTGGAACGACAACGGCTCCCAGTATCTTCGCAAGGGCGGGGATGTCGATCTGCAGACCACGGTCTTTGGCGATATCCATCATGTTCAGACAAATGACGCTTGGCAGACCCATTTCAAGTAGCTGTACGGACAGGTAGAGATTACGCTCCAGGTTGGAGGCGTCTACGATGTTGATCAGCGTGTGCGGAGACTCTTTGAGCAGGTAGGTGACTGCTAGCTGTTCTTCCAGAGACTGAGCGGACAAACTGTAGATGCCAGGCAGATCGACGAGCACATACTCAGGAAGTTTTTTGATCAGGCCTTCTTTTTTCTCTACCGTTACGCCCGGCCAGTTCCCGACATATTGCCGTGTTCCGGTCAAAATATTAAAAAGCGACGTTTTGCCTGCGTTTGGGTTTCCTACCAACGCCAGTGACTTGTTCATACCCATTTCCTTCTTTCTACAGCTCACGAGACAGACTCGATCTCGATGTTTTTTGCTTCGGTCATCCGGATGCTGACCTGATACCCACGCAATTGTACGACAATCGGCCCGCCAAACGGAGCTTTCCGTACGATCTGTACTTCGGTGCCCGGAAGCATGCCAAGATCGAGAATGCGCTTTTTGTATGTAGGATTTACCATAAGGTCAATCACTTTTGCTTTTTTTCCTGGAATGCAATCGGAGAGACGCATCGGCCCACACTTCCTTTTCTAATACACTTTTCCACCACAAATGATAACGTTTATCATTTTCATTGTCTAGAACCTTTTTCTGGGGTGGTAGCGAAAGTGTATATCACTATCTTCTTGGCAACGGGCGTCCCTGTGTGGACCCTGTGATGCTCCCATTCATCATGATTACGATTTTGAAGCATTGTCGAGCCCTAACTACTTCCATACCGCCAGGCAACCGGTTGAAATTCCGAAGGGAACGCCGATACCCACTGTACATCTTCAAGTTTACAGGGATCCGGAATTGGGTTGGAACCTCCATGAACAATCGACACATATTCAGTATGCACCCAAACATGTGAATGACCCCAACCGGATCGGGGAGGGCCAGGAACTCATCAGCATGCCCCCTTATGTCCATAACGGCAAGAAAATTGAAGATACTGCAATGGAAATAAAGAGTAGCAAGCGGGGGAAAGGCGCATCTTGGTGAAGCATTTTTTTGATTTCTAATCTATGGGTAATGAGCTACGCCGAAGACAGGGCGTGATTCCAAACGTTACACAAGGTGACTTGATACGATGATGTACGTCACGTGGATGATTTGAACGACCAGCGCATTTGCGAATAAAAACGGCGATGGGCGATGGCGGCAAAGATCCCTTGCTCTTTTAACGGTCGCTTAACGTGCGCTTCACGATCATTGTCATTGGAACGATCCAATTTCTTACGTTCTTCTCCGTGACTAACAACCATCTGAAGGTTGAATTTGTTCTTGTTTGCGTTCGCCAAACGCTGAGTCCGTATACATTTCTTTCCCCGCGATCAGTCCGTTGTTGGCTTCGGGATGAATGATAAGTCGATGGTAATGTCGTCAAAAAAGACTGCTGACAAAATAGTATGTCAGCAGTCTCAGGAACTAACATATACTTTATGCATTTGGTTTTTTACGGAAAAATGAAATGAGAGAAAGAACGAATGCCAGTCCAGCTAGAACAATCGAGATGATGTTGAGAGTAGAACTCGAAGAGGATGTGGCCACAGTTGTATGATTGGATACCATTGGCTCATGTTGCATAGTGCCGGTAGAATTAGCTTGATCTGAAGTTTTGATGGCAGTGACGGATGCCGGAGTGTCTGAATCAGGGGCTCCGGTCCAGTGAACGACGGATCCATCCGCGTATGTTTGATCTGCTCTCCAAGCAATCGTTCCTTTGGTTTTCGGATTTTGAGCGACAAAGGAGAACTCCATAAACTCGTGCGGTTTAATTCCGCCATTGGTTGCAGTCCAAATCAAAGCGATATCTTTTCCATCTTTCCCTTTCTCAAATTGATAGTTCCAACCCGATACCGGCATGACTGATTCAACTTGCACTCCTTGCGGGAATTCCAAGCGCACTTTTGTTGTATTGACATTTTTCTCACTAGGAACCCGTACCGTGTACTTCTCCCAAGTACCGGTGATAGATTGTTTGGGCCAAACGGTTACGTGTGCTTCAGCAACCGTTGTAAAGGTGAGAATAGACCCGGCAAATAACAATACTGCGATCCATTTCGTAATTTTTTTCATGATCCTTCTCCTCCCTGAATTTCAACGTGATCTTTCCATTCGTTGTAAGTTCCATCCGGATATTCGGCTTCAATCTCGATTTGCCAATCACCCGAAAAACTAAACGGAACAGAGCCTACATATTGATGAGGTTCCTCCTTTTCTTTTAAAACGATGGAGGGCAACCTCACTTGTTTATCTGGAACGGAAAGTTGAACAGTCACCCGTTCCGGAATGGGGCTGTTGAAAGGAAATTGGACCGTGATCGGTTGATGACCCACTTGCAAATGTGCGATTTCGACTCGAATCGTTTTCTGTTGACTGATGAGTGTTTTTTCATAATGTTGAACAGGTATGGGAAAAGTAGAGTGACTGAGCCAAACGCCTGCAAAGAGAACCAGAACTCCGATCAACCACTCCAGTTGCAGCAGAAAACGGTTGTAGGTTTGTTTGATTCGCCCCATCATGGTTTGCACCAATGCAATCAACAACATGACCATGAACAACGTGATTTTGACCCATAACAGAGAGGTCCATACAGTGAACGTGCGGATGACCTTGTGCCAATCGCTTTGTACAGACACCATCCATAATCCCGTGATGAAAAGAATCATCGCAGAAGACGATGCCAAAAAAAATACATCAGAATAGAGAAGCTTTTCATCCGGGAATGCGTTCTCTTTTCTTTTCCAGCGATACAAAAGAACAAGATAGGTCAGAATCCCCAGCCAAAGGGCGATTGAGACAATGTGCAGCTCGCGTAGCAACCACGCCGCCCAGAAATGGGATGTGCCCCAGACATGTCCACCCATGGCAAAGGACAAAATGAGCAACAGCCATATGGCCAAATACCACCCTTCGATCATGTTCGGAAGGGCTACAAGCATCAGAAGAAAAAGTTGCACCAGGATCATTTGGATGTAATGAGAATCCATTAAGGCGATCCATGTCTCGCTTGCGCCCCATCGAAGAGAAGGCAATGTCTGTACATAGAGAACACCATCAATCAAGACAATGCAGAATAGAAACCAATTTCGGATCGTCTTTCTTTGAACGAGTGATGACAAGTCAGGAAGTCGATGGCGAGAAAACCACTGCGCAACCCATTTCAACCCGCCGATCAGGAGGATGGCCGTCTCGGAAAGAAAATGCCAAACTGTTGAAAGCCAATTGATGAAATGAGAACTTGTTGAGAAAGTTGGATTGATTTTGGTATCAGAAGGATGTCCAACTGAAAAAGTAATCGCCCCTCCCACAGGATGACCGTCCTCGGAAACCACATTCCAAGCAATAGTGTAAGTGCCGTTGGGCAAAGAAGAAATCGAAGAAACAACACGAGTCGGATCTTTTGTATCCAGATGTGGTTCAATATCGATCTCTCTGCCTTGTGCATCAAACAATCGAATCTGAAACAATCCTTGCTGCAACGGTTCGCTAAAACGTAACCAAAATTGAGAGGGTGAATGTGCAAGAACCTGCTGATCTTTAGGATTAGACTCTAATAAAAAGGCATGTGCCCAACAGTTGGTTCTTGGAACAAATAAAAGAGCAAAAAGCAGGGTGACTAGAAAAAATGCTTTTAACCCACGTGGTTGCAGCCATTTCATTTTTCATCATCCATTGCAATGGATTTGGGATCGTACCCGCTCCCCCCCCCACATGATATCCAATCTCATCAAAAGAACATATAGCTCTATTGAGCCATTTCTTCTAAGCGAGGGTTTTATGCTAAAAAGTTGATGGGGCATTTTTTCTGATTGAAGGGACAAAGAGGAGATGAGGCTGCTCTCTTCTTAGAGGGAGTTTTCAAATCAAATGCAGGAGGCGCAGACATGAGCAGCTATCAGACGACAAAAAGGAACTGAAAGGAAAGATTAGCATGTCATACAAACAAATCAAATGGCTGATTTTAATTATTCCTACCGTTGTCATTGGACTATGGGAATATATTCGTCATGAATTTTTACTCCCTTATATTTCCATGGAATTGGGAAATTGGCTTTCTCCTGTATTCGTCTTCTTAGTCACCATCACGTTTCTAGTTCGGCTCTTTGCGATATACGAGCAATTACAGGAACAACTTAAAAAGGAACAAGAGGAAAAAGCGGTCTTGCAGGAGCGAGAGCGGCTTGCACGTGAGTTGCATGATGGCATTGCGCAATCTTTGTTCTTATGTTCCGTACAGGTAAATCAAATGAAGCATAAGCAACCAAGCGATCAAGAATGGGAAGACTTGGATAAAAGTTTGCGTCAAATCCATGACTATGTCCGTTATTCGATTTCGAATTTAAAAAGCCCTCCTTCTACGACTCGTACTGTCGCGTGGAAAGATCGTATTCAAGAGTTGGTCAAACAATTTCGTTTCAACACTGGCATCTTGACTGATCTGCAGATGGATATGGAAGAAAACCAGCTGACGAACAAAGAGAAGATTGAACTGTTTGCCTGTATTCAAGAGGCGCTGACAAACATTCAAAAACATGCCCATGCTACAGAGGTTACCATCATACTAATTACGACAAAAAACGGTTGGTGTTTGAAGGTGGAGGATAACGGTCAAGGATATAGTGGAAACCCATTTCAACAACCTCAACGCTTTGGATTACGGATTATGCAGGAACGGGCAATCGAGCTAAACGCAACCCTGAGCCTTTCACGACAACAAGGAAAAACAAGATTAGTCATCTGCAAAGGGGAAAGTTAAATGAGTGCTCCATATCGAATCATTATTGGTGATGATCATGAACACGCTCGAAAAGCGATACGAATGATCATAGAGAGTGATCCCGATTTTGAAATTGTGGGGGAAGCCACAAATGGACAGGAAGTGATCCAGCTTACCGAAGAAACCATGCCGGATCTTATACTGATGGATATCAATATGCCGGTGCTCAATGGTCTTCAGACTACAGGAATCATTAAAGAGCGTTTTCCATATGTGAAGATCGTGATTATCACAGTTTCCGATGACGCTTCAGATTTATTTGAAGCCTTGAAAAAAGGGGCACAAGGATATCTTCTCAAAAACTTAAATTCTAAGGTTTGGCTGGAGTATTTACACGCATTGGTAACCGATGAAGCTCCCATGCCTCGTGAAGTCGCTTACCGCATTTTAAATGAATTTAATCAGATTTTAGGCTCCATGCAATGTAGTACGCTCACCAAAAGAGAGCAAGAAATTTTAACATTAGTTGCCAAAGGATTGAGTAATAAAGAGATTGCTTCACAGTTAACTATATCTGAGTATACAGTGAAAAACCATCTAAAAAATATTATGCAGAAACTACATCTAAGCAATCGTGTTCAACTTGCACGGTATGCCTATAAGAACGGTTGGATCGAGTCATAATGTACTACCCCGATTAAATCCAGGGCATCTTAGATATAGTGGCAGTTTTTGATGTCGTTTCGTCGATCCAAACAGAAAGACTCGGAGCACTCTAGGAGATTTTTGATCTGTCTTAACTTCGCCGCCACCCTTGACCTTTTTTAAAAATCGGAAGCTCTCTGGCGCCGAACATCATAGGGGTAGATTGGTGTTGTTACTGATGAATATAGAGCCCACTACCCCTTTTTTGGGTATGTGGGCTCTTATCTTAATCAGTGGTCTGTTTTGAGGAAGTTGAATGTGGGTCAGAAGAAACTGAGCGCAGGGTTTCTTGTTGGATAAGCCGAAGGAGGAAGAGCATGATCACGATAAAAACGACATTCATGAATCCGACAATGAGCACCGGATTCTCCGGGGCGACCATTACCCCAAGCATTACCCCCATCATCCCCCCCATAATCCCGTGCAACATACTATCCAATGAGGCGAGAAGTTGAACAGGCTTTCCTATAAAATACCCCACAGCCATCCCTATGAGTACGGAATAAATGGTCGGTGCCGTCATCTGTTGAAAAAGTACGCCTAAGACTGTGCCTATGAGGAGACTGACCATCATTGTAGATCCCATGGCGATCTTCATCCCGATCGTTCGTGACAAAGTATTTCGACGACGATAAACCGAATTAAAGAGGTAGGTGGTGAAGCCTAAAACAGAGAGAACACTGCTAACGAGAACCAGCACCAAAACGATTCCCCCTTTCTTTTACTTTTATTCTCCATGTTTATTTCATGTATGGAAAGAGGGAGTTATTCCCCCCACACGGCTTAAACCGTGGAATGTTTGGGTCGTTAGCGTCTTCAGTTCGTTTCCATTTTGGACAACGCTCAAGTTCAGGGATATCACGGTAAAGTAAATGGAATCAGACGAGTCCACTGTGGGACCGGATTTTTCCCCACTACCTTCCAGAATTGATTTCTATTTGCGTGAAAAATCCATCAAAACGGCACGATATTATCACATACTCTATTGCTTTTGTTTTTTAGGGATTGATACACTGTTCTTAGTTATGTTTTGTGTGAATATGTTATAAACATAACAAAGTAGTCGGGGGAGGGATATCTAATGTTGCCCACAGAACGAAGAGAACGTATTCGCCAACTGATCCAAAAAAGAAAGTACATGAAGATTTCTGAACTGAGCGAAATACTGGAAGTATCTGAGATGACCATACACCGGGATCTCAAACCGTTGATTGAAGAAGGATGGGTAACAAAAACCCACGGTGGAGTGACATGGAACAGGGAAGTAAATACTTCGACCCATACTGGATGTGTGCTCTGTGGTCGTCAACCAGATTCACGCTTGATCTACCGCTTGGTATTGACCGATCAACGGATTGAAACAGCTTGTTGCAGCCATTGCGGGTTGCTCCGTCATCGACAGATCAAAGAAGAAGTCTTTCAGGCCATGTGCCAGGATTTCTTTACGAATACCACGATCAGTGCAAATCGGGCTTGGTATGTCATGGATACCGAAGTCGATTTCCATTGCTGTCATCCCCAGGTTTTGTCTTTTGAACAGAAGACCATAGCCGAGAAGTTTGTGAAAGGATTTGGCGGTATAGCGCTATCGTTTTCCGAAGCAATCGACCGGATTCACGATCAAATGAATCGGAGCTCGGGATGCGGACGCAAACATTCTCATTAAAAAGGAGCGTGGAACCATGTTGTGGAAACGGATCATTTTCAGTATTGTTGTGGCATCGTTGTTTCTGTGTTTGACCGCTTGTGGCGGAGGTCAACATCATGATCATCATGAACATCATCAGGGATATGGAGAACCTTCTTCCTCTATTATCTTGTAAGGTTTCCAATCCAATATAAACCGTTCGTAAGACCCAATGTACACACATCTAACCTACATCGAGGAGAGATCTCCATGTCCGTTACAGAACTGATGACAAACGAAAGAAGTTTGTTGCAGCGTATGGTGAACCGACGATACATCAATTGTGGCGATGAACGGATGGTAGAAAACATAAACGAAAGGAGAAAGTATACAGATAACACATGAAGACTGGTTCCTATCACAAGGAACCAGTCTTCTTTGAGTAAGTATTTTCTCAAAGCAGGGGACCGATCAAGTTAGTGATGTTCGCCATTGGCTTGCAACTGTACAGTAAGACTCGGGGTGATTCTCGTAAGTATGTTTCTCCGCCACGGTACACAGCCGAAAATATTGTACGTTACGTGTTACTGAAGCGGGTTATCGTCCCGGATATCAATCTGTCGGGTGTTTTGGTTTGATCTTTGGGAATCCGGATGTAGAGGACGCCGTTGCGTCTTTTCGCCGTAATTCCCTGGGGATCAGCGTTTTCCGGCAAGGTGAAGGAACGGTGGAAAGCACCGTAGCTGCTCTCCATGACGTGAACACGCCCCTCTTTTTCCCGTTCGGTTTTGCGTCGTTTTTCCCCTTTGATGACTAATGTGTTTCCGTGTACCTCGATGTTCACATCCTTGACATCCATTCCCGGAACCTCCACTTCCACCATATAGTGATCCTCATGTTCCTCCACATTGAAAGTGGGCATGAAAGTCCCGCGCTCTGCGAGGAAATCACCGTCGGTCAAGAAAGGCTGCCCGAAAAAACGTTGGAATGTCCGATTCAACTCATGGCGAAAATGGGTGATCGGGATGCGGTCAAAAGGATCAAACCGTTGGAGCCAAGCCACTCATACCACTCCTTGTACAAAGGCTTCAGTGTGGCTTATCCCCAACGGTTTATTCACAGACCTATCGAAGTTTATCAAGCCTATCTTTTGTTGAATAAGGGAGCCATTCGATCAATGCAATTGGTCCAGATTCCACCCGTGTAATGGTCAGGTAGGCGCTTGATATCCTCCATCCGATCAAACCCATCGGAGTAACCTCCCCCTCCTGCCACAAGTATGACACGGGTGTCATGTTCCTCCATCCGATGAAGGAAGCGATGGGGCCACCCCCAAAGCCAAGGCCCGATTTTTTCAGGGATATGTAATTGTGTATGGGAGCATGCATCCGGCGTGTAACCGGTCCATCCGATTGCGAAGTACGGAATGAGGCAAGCCTTTATTGTGGCTTTTGACATGACCCGTAAGTCGGGGAGGCGTTGATGCAAGGTTTCAACTGGCTCATCTCCACCATATACCGTGATTTTAATCAGGCGATCCTTTAGCAGTTTCGAGAGATAGGCCACAAGTTGAACACCTTCATTCGGATCATTGCTTTTGATATGAATCAATAGTGACTGATTGGGAAAACGCTCCATCACTTCGTCAAGAGACGGCATCAAACCAATTCCTTTCCCCCGGAAAGGAAAAGTTTTCCCACCATCGGCGGTGTAACCATATCCAATATCGAGTTTCTTCAGTTCGGCTAAAGTATGATCTCTCGTTACGCCTTTTCCGTTCGTTCGACAATCGAGCGTCCAGTCATGAAATACAACGAACTTTCCATCTTTGGTCGGTTGAATATCCAGTTCGACCATATCAGCACCGGCCTTGAACGCTGCTTGCATGGAGGAGATGGTGTTTTCTAGATAGGGATGTTCCGGTGAATGAATACGTTTTGCCGTACAAGTATCATCTGTTAAGCCTTCCGTGTCAAAGGTTTGAGCAAGTCCGCGATGAGCGAGGAGAAATGGTTACCCACTATCCTCCTTTGTAAACAGTGAACTATTATTCAAATAAATGAAAATAAGGATGGCGAGAAATAACCAGATTCTTTTCCGTTTCAACCGCTTCAGTTTGAACATGTTTTCGGTGACCTCCACATAAACGGAAAGTTCAGCATTTCTTCCATGAGTTTCTATTCAAAAGGAAAGCGTAAGTAGTGTCTATCACATGTCTGAATATTTTTCGCCGAATTGTGCCCCCCACGAATGCGACAACTCCGATTGGGGGAAAGATAAGAAAAACATCTTGGAGTGATGAACCCTATGGAGAACGTGCAGGATCTCAAACACACACTTTCCTATATTCATTCTGAGCTGAATCGGATCGAGACCATGGCCGGGACTCTGTCGTCCATTGAACGGGATCATTTCAACAAATTGACGAAGTTTGATCATCGGGAATTGGTGGACATCGCAGTGGAGGAACAACATGCGGCCCGTCAACTCGGGACGATTAAGCATATTTGTTTATCAATGGCACAAAAGATCGAGGACATCCGAAATACGATCGAGCGTGGCGAACCAGGGGAGCGTACGCACCATGATAAGATTCATTGAGAATCTGATCCGATCCGCTATCAATGATACGGTGGACAAAGCGATTACGAGAGCCATCCGCGACCAGTACACGGAAAATCTGTTTGAAATGATGCCCACCACCCAGAAGGTCGGGTTGACCAACCTGATGGAGATCGCCATGCGGGCGAACCAGGGAACTCCCATATCACGGCCGCTGGGGAGTCCGATTCACATGTCGCCGTGGGAAAAGATCTTATTCAACCCGTGTCATCTGTTTCGATTCCCTACCCCGGAAAATGTGGGCATTCACACACCAGTCACCATTGGACATCGTGCCAAAAAACCGTTGACGATCTCCATTCCGATCATGATAGCCGCGATGTCCTTCGGTGGAGCATTGAGTAAGAGTGCCAAAATCGCATTGGCTAGAGCGGCGACCGCTGTCGGGACAGCGACCAATTCCGGTGAGGCGGGTCTGTTGGAAGAGGAAAGGGACGCGGCACAACTTTTTATCGGGCAGTATAACCGGGGCGGTTGGATGAATGAACCGGACAAATACCGACGTTTGGATGCGATCGAAATTCAATTGGGTCAAGGGGCCCAAGGTTCGGCTCCACAACGGACGACCGCCAAGAATATCGGAGTGGACTACCGAGAAGTTTTCGGTTTAAAAAAAGGGGAAGACGCTTGGATTCATTCACGTCTTCCCGGAGTTCAATCCAAAGAGGATTTTATCCGCTTGGTTCGCCGGCTTCGAGACGAAACCGGTGTCCCGGTCGGATTGAAAATCGCTGCGACGCATCATCTGGAAAAGGAATTGGCAATCGCAGTGGAAGCCGAAGTGGATTTTGTAACGCTAGACGGCGCGGAAGGCGGTACGCACGGTGGCTCCCCCACTTTGCAGGATGACGTCGGATTGCCCACCCTTTTTGCCATCTCCAGGGCAATGGAGTTTTTCGCCAAAAAAGGTGTGATACGCGACATCAATCTGATTGCAACAGGCGGGCTGGTCACGCCGGGACAAATGCTCAAAGCGATCGCCTTGGGAGCGGATGCTGTGTATATCGGTACGGCGGCGCTGATGGCGATGGTCAGTGAGCAAATGGTCAAAGCTGTTCCATTTGAGCCGCCCACCAGTCTGATCGTCTACACCGGCAAAATGACGGATCGGTTGGACATCGATCAGGCGGTCATGAATTTGGTTCGGTATCTGAACGCTTGTGTTCATGAAATGGAGCAAGTGGCGATGACACTGGGCAAAACGGCACTGACGGACATCACGAAGTCGGATCTTTGCACACTGGATCCTTTCTTGGCAAAAGCCACCGGTATCCCACTGGGAACCGTCTCACCCGAGCATCAGGACCGTTTTTTTGAAGAGGTCACACCGTGGTTTCAACCCGAACAGCATTCGGTACCGGAAAAAGAAAATATACACCCGCACTGAGGATAAAATCGTATCTGATGTGGTATGTGATCCAGCTTGTTCCATCGAGCGAACTCAATTGGAATGCTGGTGCGGATAAATGAACTTGGGGGAATATTTGCGTTACGATATAAGATAAGGGGCGAACATCGCCCCTTGTTTTGTTATGATTATCGAGCCGCCTGTGTTTGTATCTTCATATCTTTTAACAAATGCTGGTGAATGAGATAGGCCACGCCCCCTTCGTCATTGCTGGGGACCACGATATCTGCCGTTTGCAGGACATGGGGATGGGCGTTAGCGACGGCTGCCGACAAACCGGCCATTCGTAACATAGAAAGGTCATTGAGATGATCGCCGATCGTCGCGATTTGACGGCTCGGGATTCCCCGCTCCTCGGCGATACGTGCCAAGGCCGCTCCTTTGGAAATATTGGGCGGCAGGACCTCGAAGTAATGATCGGAGGATTGGACAAACTCCACATCATGGGTGACCGTTTTCGACCAAGCGTGGAGTTGTTTCATTTCTTCATGATCGGCAACAACGACAAACTTGATCCACGGTACCTCCGCCAACAAGTCGAAGCTCTCGATGATCTCCAGATGAAAATCCTCACTGTCCATGCCCGCTTGGGCCAATGGACCGACCTGGGTGGCGTAGACGGCGTCGGAGGTGTAAACAAAAATGTCGATGTTCAGGCGTAATCCTGTCAGTTGCTTCAGCACGTCAGCCGCCACATCCCGCTGCAATACGGCAATCGGAGTTAACCGATCAGAAGACGGGTCATACAGCACAGCGCCATTACACAGAATGACGGGCAGATCCGGGTTTAACAGATTGATGAATCGTTTTGCTTCGGCATAACTGCGTCCGGTGGCTAACGTGAACTGTCCGCCAGATTGACGATACAGGGAGACCGCACGGCGGTTGACATCCGCAATCTCTTTCGCTCTGTTGGCGATTGTACCGTCGATGTCCGATACCAAAAGTCGATAAGCCAGCGTCAAACGCATCATCTCCTTATGGATGCTACGATAACACAACTGCGTTAAGCGCATGTGGGGGCTTTATGAATCATGGGTAATGTTTTCGTCGATGATTTGACAGTATATTAGTCTATCATATCATTTATTCATGAGGGATGGGATAGTCTGAGGCCTGTCTGGTCATTCCGTAAAGGAGCAATGTTTTCCCAAGCGAGAGAAGACTCGGGATGCGATCGCGGGCAATTTCCTCAAAGCGAAGCGTAACTTTGCCCGCGTCCTTGCGCTGATCGGGTCGGAGTGGTCATCATCTTCATCCCTGCAGGGTGCAGGTGGATCGAGTCGGAAAGTGATGTGGACAGTATTCACCAGACAAACCCTAGGCAGCATTTCAAGTAGAGGGAGCCGGGAAAACGTTGCCGACAATATTGATCAGATACTCTCTCGTATTCGATATATAATGAAAAGGCGAGGTCATGAGCCGCGAAAGAGCCACTATCTTACAGGACGCGTCGTATAACCAAATATACCCTGGGTAGTTACGTCTTGAACCTGATTTTATTCACCGGATGACGGATGTATCTGCGATATCTCCCCCATTGAGTTGGACAAACCAACGACTAACCTGTTTAGCGATGGTCAGGAGCTCATCGTCATCCACCTCATGGGCAAAGATGATTTGTAAACAATCCCGCGTCTTCTCCGTCACACCGGTGCGGGTAGAGTCCACATACGGACTGCCGAACGCACCTTGCGCATCCCTGAGCAGGATTTTGCCGTCCATTCGGATTTCCCGGCCGTTCAATCCCTGATACGAATCTTTTTCACCGCCGATGTCACAAACAATGTCACCGTCGATGGCGGACAAATCATAGATGCCGAAGGGAAGGCGGTATTTCAGGGAAAAGAAGTTGTTGGCATCTACTGCACTGTTGACGGTGTAGAGGTTTTCCCCTTTCAACACCCGGCGAAGCAGGGCTTCAGCAGACGGCCGATATCGGGACGGGGAAGTACCGGCCTGTCGAAATGCTTCTCGCATCGCTTGAATGGCGGGAATTTGCCCGATTGTGTCGGTGTCGTTCTCCATACGAAGGTGTTCCTGAAACAATTGGAAGCGACCGCGAAACGGTCCGGTTGAAGGGGCGACGGTGATCCCTTGGTAAACAATGGCAGCCAGTCGAAATCGGGGCAAAATCGATTGGATTTGTGCGCTCAATGTGATCATGTGATTCGCCTCCGAAGAGTTGCGATTTTCTTCAGGTACGGGTTGGTTTTAAGTATAGCATTTGAAAGGCAATACCAAAAGTATGGTGAAATCAACGCGGGAGGGATTCCATGCAACGGTTGCAATCCATATTGAAACGAATCGACGGCAGAGGATACAAGGCCTACAAAGAGATTCAAGGAGAGTACCGTTTCCCGACGTTTACGCTGTTCATTGATTATGTCCAGGGAGATCCGTTTGCCTCTCCCTCGCGTATTCGGGTGCGGATGCCGATGGATGTGGCGCGTTATCCGCACGAATGGTTTGCAGAACCGCACCGGCGAATCGGATTGGAAGATTGGCTGACGCGGGAATGGGCCAAGCACATCGGAAAATTTGCTTTCCGTGTCAGCGGTACAGGCAAAAGCGGGCTGATCGCCATCGACCGTCCCGGACAGGAAATTTTGCCGCGTACTTCTGTCGTGGTAAACGAACGATTTGTGGAAGTACGCCTCAGTGTGGGTTTGCCGGCGCGCGGCCGAACGGTGCTGGGGCAGAAGGCGGCTCAGATGTTGTGTGAAGACTTGCCGCAACTGGTTCAACGTGCTCTCCCCGTATCTTCGTTGGATCGCAGTCGAATCGAGGAACGGATGCAGTTGGTGGACAACCAAAGGGCCATCCGCAGCTATCTGCAGGAGCGGGGATGGATTGCCTTCGTCGCCAATGGCGCTGTTCTGCCAAGGGAAAGCGGTGTGAGCGACCGGCCGTTGACCACCGGAAAAGTGATCCCGTTCCAATCTCCGTCATCGTTGGAGGTAGCCGTGGAAGTGCCGCACGGGCCAGCGATTCGCGGGATGGTCATCCGAGACGGTATCACCCTGATCGTCGGTGGCGGGTACCATGGCAAGAGCACATTGTTGAAGGCGTTGGAGCGCGGCGTGTACGACCACATCGAAGGAGACGGACGGGAATACGTCATCACCGATCGGAATGCGGTCAAAGTGCGTGCGGAAGACGGTCGGCGCGTGGAAAAGGTGAACATTTCTCCGTTTATCACCCATCTGCCGTTCGGGCGCGATACGATTCGTTTTTCCACGGATGATGCCAGCGGAAGCACGTCGCAGGCGACCAACATCATGGAGAGCTTGGAGATTGGCACATCGTGCCTATTAATCGATGAGGACACCAGTGCCACCAACTTCATGATCCGTGACGGCAGGATGCAGGCGTTGGTGGCGAAAGGCAAGGAGCCGATCACGCCTTTTTTGGACAAGGTGCGCCAGTTGTATGAGGAAAAAGGAGTCTCTAGTGTATTGGTGTTGGGGGGATCCGGTGACTACTTCGATGTGGCCGATACAGTGATCATGATGGACGAATACCAGCCGCGCGACGTAACCCGGGAAGCCAAGCAGATCGCACAATCGAGAGCCAATGATCGAAAAAAAGAAGGTGGCGACTCTTTCGGAGAAGTAACTCACCGAATGCCGCTGCGCGAAAGTTTTAACCCGAAGCGCGGCAAGAAAGAAAAAGTGGATGCCAAAGGATTACACACGATCGTGTTTGGTGAGACCTCCATCGATTTGTCGGCGTTGGAGCAATTGGTGGACCCCAGCCAGACTCGGGCCATAGCGGAAATGATCCGATACGTAGGTCGCCGGGCGAATGGACGGCAAACATTGGCTCAGGTAATTGAACAATTGTATGATGAGATAGAACAAAAGGGTTTGGATGTGATATCGCCCTATGCTGGTCAACATCCGGGCGATTTGGCGCTTCCACGTAAACAGGAATTGGCTGGGGCGATCAACCGCATGCGTACTTTGCGTGTCCAGTGACGGAGGAGGAAAACAGTGAAAGAAGTGGTGATTTACACGGACGGTGCGTGTTCCCACAACCCCGGTCCCGGGGGTTGGGCGGCGGTACTGATGTATGGTTCCCGTCGCAAGGAAATTTCGGGCGGGGAAAAAAACACGACCAACAACCGGATGGAATTGACGGCGGCGATCGAAGCGCTTCGTCGGTTGAAGGAACCGTGCCGGGTTAAGCTGTATACGGACAGTGCCTATATGGTGAACTGTTTTCAGCAGCGTTGGTATGAGAAATGGGAACGAAACGGGTGGATCAACAGCAAAAAAGAACCAGTGGAAAACAAAGATTTATGGCAACGATTGCTGGCGCTTACCCGGCATCATCAGGTGGAATTTCTCAAAGTGAAGGGGCACAGCGACAACGAATGGAACAATCGCTGTGACGAATTGGCGCGAGCCGCGGTGCCGAGGGATTGAAGTCAGTGTAGTGCCCAACCATTCCCATTTCATGATCTGGTTGGGCGTGTTATGATGGCCTCCTGAGGCTGATATGAGCGAAGCCGTCTTCCAGCCGAGCGAAGACTTGGGAAGCGCGGGATTGAAATCGCTGGATATTTCCTCAAAGCAAAGCGTACTTTGATCGCGTCCTGCGCTGACGGGTCGGAGCGGTCATCATTTGCTTCTCAGCAGGGCGCAGGTGGAGTGAGCCGGGAAAGCAATGTGGACAGTATTCACCAGATACATCCCAGTCGCGAGGAGGCGGAGGCGGGAGACGGCTGTTTTCGAAAGGAATCAATCGTATCGGGATGAAAAAGGAGGTGAGCGCGATGACACCAGAGGAATTGAAGGAAAAGCTGATTATCAGAGCGAAAGAGCTGCACATTGACAAAATCGGATTTGCTTCAGCTGATCCGTTTACGGAGCTGAGGGAGCGATTGATCCGTCATCGGGAGTTGGGATACGAGTCTGGATTTGAAGAACCCGACATTGATAAACGCACGCACCCGGACCGAATCGTTCCCGAAGCCAAGACGATTATCGCCATCGCGCTCGCTTATCCGTCCAAGATGAACAAACCGCCCCAATCCAAACCGGGTGCCTATCGCGGCATTTTCGCCCGGGCTTCCTGGGGTAGGGATTATCACGATGTGTTGCGGGAGAAGTTGAGCCTGCTGGAAGCGTCACTGTTGGAATGGATGCCTTATGCGAAGACCGAAATCATGGTGGACACCGGTGCATTATCCGACCGTGCCGTCGCAGAACGGGCGGGAATTGGTTGGAGCGGCAAAAACACCGCGATCATCACACCGGAGTTCGGGTCCTGGGTCTATTTGGGCGAGCTCGTGACGGATGTTTACTTGCCGCCCGATCAACCCATCACTGAGCAATGCGGAGAGTGTACCGCTTGTCTCGATGCGTGTCCGACAGGAGCATTGGTCCAGCCCGGCCAGCTCAACTCCCAGGCATGTTTGGCCTACCTGACGCAAACCAAGGGAATCCTGGAGGAAGCGTACCGCGAAAAGCTGGGCAACCGTCTGTACGGATGTGACACCTGTCAAGTGGTCTGCCCTCACAATCGTAAGCGGAATTTCACTCATCACGAGGCATTTACGCCTGATCCCGAACAGGTGAAACCATTGTTGAAACCCTTGCTTACCCTCAGTAATCGGGAGTTTCGCGAGCGTTTCGGTGACATGGCGGGTTCATGGCGGGGCAAAAAACCGATTCAGCGCAACGCGATTATCGCGTTGGCCCATTTTCGCGACCGAACGGCGGTACCGCTTTTGAGTCGTTTGCTGAAAGAAGATCCGCGACCAGTGATTCGCGCCACAGCAGCGTGGGCACTGGGCAAGATTGGCGGGGATGATGCCAAAAACGCGTTAATGCAAGCGGAACGGGAGGAAACAGAAGCAGAAGTGCGCAAGGAAGTCGAAAATGCGATTTCATTGCTCACAGCTGGCGAATAAAACATTCGCACACCGATCGTGGAAAGTGTAAGATAAAGGGAAGAGAAGGAAATGGGGAGGGCTCACTGATGATCCCGGGATCGCGCACGGTTGTTTGGAGTCAGATGGACAGCCCGGTCGGTCCATTGACCTTGGCCATGACAGCCAAAGGTGTTTGCGCCATTGAATTTGGCAAAGGCGATCAAACGTTGGTCGGCATCAAAGTTTGGGCAGAACAATGGGGCCGTTCGGTGAAAATAGAGCGAAACGATCGGACATGTGTTCCAGTGGTGGAGCAGCTAAAAGAGTATTTTGAAGGGAAAAGACAACAGTTTGATGTTCCCGTAGATTTATACGGTACCCCTTTTCAAAAGGCGGTATGGCGTCAGTTGCAGGCGATCCCATACGGACAAGTACGTTCCTACAAGGAAATCGCGCAAGCGATCGGTGCACCCAAAGCGGTCCGCGCGGTAGGAGGGGCCAATAACAAAAATCCTGTCCCCATCATTGTTCCCTGCCATCGTGTGATCGGTTCCAACGGTTCACTTGTCGGATACGGCGGTGGATTGCATATCAAAGAAAAGCTGCTGGAACTGGAAGGCTATCTGCCACCCCAGAAAAACGTTTCCCATTGACGATTATTTTTGGATATAAGATATAAGCAGCGACCGAGCCATTCGTCTCGGTCGTTTTTTGCCCGTCCGTCTGCACATACTGCTTGACCCGCTGACATAAAGATGAGGAAAAAAGTAAAGGAGTCGGGTCGTGATGGAGAGACGACCGTGGCATCAACCGATCGCGATATGGTTTCAAATCCAAAACCGTTTATGGGTGGAAGGAGAACCAGACGATTTATACGAACCGTTATTGACGGACGGAAATGAAGCGTGGATTCAGTTGGAACAAGAACGGCTGCGTCGGTTGCGGCTACAGCAGAGAGAACGGAATTGCCATCCACTGAAGAGTGATACTCGACTGCGGTTGGTCAAAGAAAAAATCCGCTCCGATGAAGAGGCGGATGTGTGGATGATCAGTGAACATCGCATGTTTTACGAGCTCCTCGGAGAAACTTATGAAGAAGAAGAGGCGATTTGTTGGAGGTTCAACGTCCGGTTTGCTGAGGGGAAATGGGGAATTGCTGACGGACGATTGGCGGAGCCTTCGGAGTGGAAGGAACGGACCAGAGTCACCACGATCAGCGAACAGGAGGAACCGACCGGTACCCGAGGGGGATACGATCGGGCCAGAGCTGTGCAGTATGCGGAGATTTGGTGGAACAGTTACAATCCACGTTACCGTCGCTTTGCAGTGGACTGCACCAGCTTCGTATCGCAATGCATGGTGGCTGGCGGCATACCGATGGATTTTGCATCCAGAAGGGATCGCGGTTGGTGGTACCGCGGACCGCACGAACAGTGGAGCTACAGTTGGGCGGTGGCGGACGGTCTGAAAAGGTATTTGTCTACGGGTGGCATCCCCCGGGCCGTGATGGTGGACCGAGCAGACCAACTGTCGCTCGGGGACATTATTTGTTACGATTGGGAAGGAAGCGGACGCTACGATCATAATACGATTGTCACCGCTTTCGACAGCAATGGCATGCCACTTGTCAACGCACATACGGTGAACAGCCGCCACCGGTACTGGGATTACCGCGATTCGCATGCTTGGACACCACGTGTGCAGTATCGGTTCTTTCACATTCAGGGATAGCGGAGGGTCGAGCCTTTCATTACAATAAAAATCGTACAGCATGCGAAAAGGTGGAAAGGAAGGAACCATGTCATTTCACATCGTGCTCGTCGAACCTGAAATTCCCTATAATACCGGAAACATCGCCCGAACGTGCGCAGTGACTGGGGCAACGCTCCATTTGGTGGGTCCGTTGGGATTTTCGATTGAAGATCGGTATCTCAAACGGGCGGGATTGGATTACTGGGATCAGGTCCATGTGCACCTGCACGACTCATTCGCTAAACTGGAAGCGGCGCTCCCCGGCAGGCGCTTTTTTTGTGCCACAACCAAAGCAGACCGATCTTACACCGATTTTCGCTATCGGGAAGGTGATGTGTTGGTGTTCGGTAAAGAAACGGCAGGACTGCCACAAGAGATCTTGGAAAAGTATCGCGACACCAATATCCGTATCCCGATGCGGGCGGATACGCGGTCGCTCAACTTGTCCAACGCTGCGGCCATCGTGTTGTATGAAGCGTTGCGGCAAAATGGTTTCCCCGGGCTGACATGAATATCACGCCACTGTCAACATGAAAGAATCTACATCCAGCGGTGTGCGTTTCTTGCGGCACACCGCTACCAGGGTTGTCCGGTTCTCCGTTTTTCGTCATCGGGATTGCCGGTAGTGCTTCCACGATGTGTGGAGGTGTCGAAACGTTGTACAACGGATAACGCCATCATGGTCGACCCGAGGAACGTGGATGAGCTTGCCGACGGCGTGATTCGTTTGCTGACGGATGCAGCGTTGAGACAATCCTATGGGCGAAAGGGAAGGGAGACGGCGGGACATTTTTCGCGCGACAAGGTGGGGGAAGAGTGGGAACGGGTGATGCACACGGTGGCCAACTCCCGCGGTCGCCATCCTTTCTAACTACCTTTTTTGCTATACTAAGAGTATGAACCGCGGTTCGCGGTTTTTTTGTTGAAATGGAAACAGTTGGCCGGCTTGATGGGGTTTTCGACCCCGTGATATCCTTGAAGTTGGAGATTTTTGTACCCGCCGGTCAAAACCGGTTGTATGGATGATGATCCCGGAAAAGGTGGGAGAACGATGACAGACATTCCTCGTGTTGACTTTGCCATTATCGGTGGTTCCAGCACGTTTTCCATCCGGTTTCCGGAGGATTTGAACCGGGAAGATACGGAAGTGTTGGCAAAGGGGATGGTGTTTGACACACCCTATGGTGAAAGTCCGCAATTCAAGTTGATTCGTGTCGGCGACAAAACCGCGTTGACCTGCCGGATGCACGGTTGGCGCCCGGGCAAGGTGACGCGTGCTGATGCGTCCCGTCAGGTATTTTGGGTTTTTCAGCAAGCGGGTGTGAAAAAGATCTTCGCCGAGGGTGGCGTTGGTGCCATCAATCATCTGCTGGAGTTGCGCGATTTGGTCATCCCCAATGATTATATCGATCATTCGATGCGGCAGGATGTCGGATTTGACGGGCCGTATCTGATGGTGATGCGTGAGCCGATCTGCCCCACCCAGGCGGATGCGTTGTATCAAACGGCAAAAGAGCGTGTAGAGCCTGAGGGGAGACACGTATTTAAACGGGGCATCTACGTCAATACGGACGGTCGGCATTTTGAAAGCAGGGCGGAAGTTCAGATGTTTCGTACCTGGTTTGCGGACATCGTCGGCCAAAGTATCACCCCGGAGGTATATCTGGCCCGGGAAATCGGCGCCTGTTACGCAGGGATCTACATGGTGGTCAACTATGCGGAAGGCATCATTCGGGACTGGGATCACAAGGATTTAAGTGATATTTTCCACAATGAGTCCCATACCATCGGTCATATTTTGCTTGACAGTCTCAAGCGGATCGATGCCGAACAAACCCGGTGCAATTGTTTGTCTCTGCGCAAGGAAACCCTGCTGAAACGTTACGAAGAGGATTGAATGGACGAATAGAAAGGGGCGTTTGGTGTGATCCGCGCTTGTTTGTTTGATTTGGACGGGACGTTGTTACCGATGGATACGGAATCATTTGTTCATCACTATCTCCGGGAATTGGCCTCTCATGTGGCTGATGTCGTCTCGCCGGACAAGCTGGTTCGCTATCTGTGGGAAGCGACGGAGGCGATGATCCGGAATAGTGAAACTCACAAAACCAACGAAGAAGTGTTTGTAGAACACTTCCTCCATTTGGCCGGTGTGTTAAAGGAGGAGATCTGGCCCCATTTCGACCGTTTTTACGAAGAGCACTATCCCAAGCTGAAAGCGCACGTTGAACCAACACCTTTGTCCCGTCGGGTGGTGGAAGCGGCTTTAGAGAAAGGGTACAAAGTGGCGGTGGCAACAAACCCCGTTTTTCCTCGCGTTGCCATATTGGAACGGTTGCGTTGGGCAGAAGTGGCCGATTTGCCGTTTGAATGGGTAACTGTTTACGAGGATATGCATTTTTGCAAGCCGCGTCCGGAGTATTATCAGGAGATCACGGATTGTCTCGGGGTCCGACCGGAAGAATGTGTGATGATCGGTAACGATATGCAGGAAGACATGGTGGCGCAAACGGTGGGAATGAAAACCTTCTATCTGAACCAATGTCGAATCGACCGTGGGCATCCCGTATATCAACCGGATCAGGAAGGAAGCTTGGAAGAATTACTGTCGGCCATCCGCGAAGGAACCGGGCTATTTTCTGATTGAGGAGCTCGCTGGAAGTAGGCATCCTTTTGTTGAATGCTTTGAACGAATAAAGTTGCAGGCATTTAGGGTGTGTCTGGTCATTTGATCAGGCGGTAAGGTTTTCCCGGGTGATTGACAAGAACTAAACCCGACCGAGCGGAGAACCGGAAAAGCTCAGGGATGAATGATGGGTACTTTACCGCGTTCTGAGCTTGAAGGTGCGAAGCGCCCTTGCTCTGCTTCTTTGCAGGGCAAAGATGGAGCGAGCCGGAAAAGCCATGCGGACGATATAAATCAGACACGCTCTAGACGGCTGTTCGCCACTCGTTTTTTCCCCCGTTTGACGGGGGTTTTTCCTTTTTTCAGCGGAAAACCACTTCCTCCTTTTCTTCATAACGGGCAGGAGGAGTGAAACATTGTCCGTCTCAGCGCATAAATATATACCATCTTTCGGGCTCTCTCTTTTCCCCCTTGGAATCATGGAACCGGGGGAGGATGCATAGGTTGGGAATATCTGGTTTTAAGGTGTGCGGGAAGGAAGCGGTGCTGAAGGAGAGGAGGCTTCTATGGACATCCTGAAGCGTATAGCGGAGCACCGGGAACGGGAAGATCAGTTGAAATGGGAAGGGACGTTTGCTGAGTATCTGGATATTGTTCGAGAGCGTCCATATATTGCGCAAACCGCGCATGCCAGGGTGTACAACATGATTGCCAGTCAAGGTGTGGAGACGGACGAAACAGGGAACAAATCCTACTTGTTTTTCAGTCGTGAACTCTTTGGTTTGGACCGGGCCATCGAACGTCTGGTGGAGGAGTATTTTCATTCTGCCGCCAAACGGCTGGATGTTCGCAAGCGGATTTTGCTGCTGATGGGACCGGTAAGCGGTGGGAAATCCACCATCGTCGCCATGCTGAAACAAGGCCTGGAACAATATTCGCGCACGGACGAAGGCGCAGTGTACGCCATCAAAGGATGTCCGATGCACGAGGAACCCCTGCATTTGATTCCACCCGAGCTTCGTTCCGATGTGGAGGAAGAGCTCGGCGTACGAATCGAAGGAAATTTGTGTCCGGCTTGCCGGTTGCGCCTGCAAGAGGAGTTTGGGGGCAGGGTGGAAGATGTCGTGGTGGAGCGGGTGCTGTTATCCGAAGACGATCGCGTGGGGATCGGAACGTTTAGTCCGTCTGACCCCAAATCGCAGGATATTGCTGATCTCACCGGGAGCATCGATTTCGCCACTATCACCGAATACGGGTCGGAGTCCGATCCGCGCGCCTATCGGTTTGATGGAGAATTGAACAAGGCCAACCGTGGGTTGATGGAGTTTCAGGAGATGCTCAAGTGTGACGAGAAGTTTTTGTGGAATTTGCTGTCCCTGACACAGGAAGGCAATTTCAAAGCGGGGCGTTTTGCCCTTATATCCGCTGATGAACTGATCGTTGCTCATACCAATGAATCCGAGTATCAAGCGTTTATCAGCAACAAGAAAAACGAGGCGTTGCAATCCCGGATCATCGTCATGCCGATCCCATACAATCTTCGGGTGTCGGATGAGGAAAAAATCTATCAAAAACTGATCCGTCAGAGTGATTTGGCCCATGTGCACATCGCACCTCATGCTTTGCGTGCGGCCGCCATCTTCTCTATTTTGACGCGGTTGAAGGAATCCAAAAAGCAAGGGATGGATCTCCTGAAAAAAATGCGGCTGTACGACGGGGAATCGGTGGAGGGATTCAAAGTTTCCGATGTGGAAGAACTGCACAACGAACACCTGGACGAAGGGATGGAAGGCATCGATCCACGTTATGTGATTAACCGCATTTCCAGTGCCCTGATCCGCAGCGACGCACCCTGCATCAACGCGTTGGATGTCCTGCGTGCGTTGAAGGAAGGATTGGATCAACATCCGTCAATCACTCGGAAGCAGCGCGAACGATATCTGAATTTTATTTCCATTGCGCGCAAAGAGTATGATGAGTTGGCAAAAAAAGAAGTACAGAAAGCCTTTGTCTACTCCTACGAGGAATCGGCGAAAACGTTGCTTGACAACTATCTGGACAACGTGGAGGCATATTGCAACTGGACCAAGATCCGTGATCCGATCACAGGTGAGGAACTGGATCCGGACGAGAAACTGATGCGCTCCATCGAGGAGCAAATCGGCATCTCCGAAAATGCGAAAAAGGCATTCCGGGAAGAGATCCTCATTCGCATCTCGGCCTATGCCCGCAAAGGAAAAAAATTCGACTACAACAGCCATGACCGTTTGCGCGAAGCGATTCAGAAGAAGTTGTTCACCGACTTAAAGGACGTGGTCAAAATCACCACCTCCACCAAAACACCGGATGAGAATCAATTGAAGAAAATCAACGAAGTGACGGCTCGCCTCATTGACGAGTACGGATATTGTCCGGTATGCGCCAACGAATTGCTCCGTTATGTGGGCAGTCTCTTGAATCGCTGACGCCCTCGCCCATTCGTCAGGAGGGGAGGTGAATCGGACGGTGCAACATCCCCTTTTCATCGTGTCGGAGGAGGATTGGAGCCTGCACCGCAAGGGGTACCAGGATCAGCTCCGGCACCAGGAGAAAGTGAAGGAAGCGATCCGAAAGAACCTGCCCGATCTCATCACCGAAGAGAGCATCATTATGTCCGACGGCAAACAAGTGGTGAAAGTGCCAATCCGCTCGATGGAGGAGTATCGGTTCCGGTACAATCACAACAAAAGCAAACATGTCGGCCAAGGGGACGGCAAAAGCCAGGTAGGCGACGTCATCGGCCGTGAATCGCAGCAAAAACCAGGGCCGGGCAAAGGGCAAGGAGCAGGCGATCAAGCGGGAAAGGATTATTATGAAGCAGAAATATCAGTGGAAGAACTGGAGGAAATCCTGTTTGCCGAAATGGAACTCCCCCGCTTGAAGCCGAAGGATCAGCAGGATATCACCACCCAGGACATCCGGTTCAACGATGTCCGCAAAAAAGGTCTGATGGGCAACATTGATAAAAAGCGGACCATCCTGGAAGCGATCAAACGAAACGCACTCCGGGGTCACCGCCAGTTGAAAGGGATCTCCAATGATGACTTGCGTTTTAAAACCTGGGAAGAAATCGTAATCCCCCATTCCAACGCCGTCGTATTGGCGATGATGGACACATCAGGAAGTATGGGAATATTCGAAAAATATATTGCCCGCAGTTTCTTTTTCTGGATGGTTCGATTTCTTCGCACCAAATATGAAAAAGTGGAAATCGTCTTCATCGCTCACCATACCGAAGCCAAGGAAGTGAGCGAGGATCACTTTTTCAGCAAAGGGGAAAGTGGCGGCACAATCTGCTCCTCCGCCTACCGCCTTGCATTGGAGATGATCGATAAGCGGTATCCCCCCAGCCGATACAACATTTACCCGTTCCATTTCTCGGACGGCGACAACCTTACTTCGGACAATGAACGTTGCATCAAGCTGGTGCGGGAACTGATGAAACGAGCCAATCTGTTCGGCTACGGTGAGGTGAACCAGTACAACCGGCATTCCACTCTGATGACCGCCTATCGCAATCTCGCCGATCCCAAGTTTCTGTACTATATCATCCGGGAGAAAGGCCAAGTGTACGATGCATTGAAGCATTTTTTCGCCAAGGAAGAGAAGAGATAACGATTGATCCGATCACGGTATTCATGCGCATCACAGCATGAATACCGTGATTTATTTTTTTCAGCGTTTATTCAGCTATAGCTCAATCAATGTTCAGTTCACCTTCAGCGGCAATTCAGTTAAAGGATGATGACCGAAGTAAGAGGCCATCAGGACAAGGAATCAATATAAAGGAGTGAAACGATGACGGTAAAGACGAAACCGGGACAGCGTATCGACTGGATCCTGATCGTGATTTCCTTATTGGCCACTTTTTTGAATATTTTCGAAATATGGAACGATCCATATGCCGATGTCTATTACACTGCGGCAGTCACCAGCATGCTGCAAAGCTTTCATAATTTCTTTTACGCCTCTTTTGATCCGGGTGGGTTTGTTACGGTGGATAAACCACCAGTTGTGTTTTGGATTCAAACGCTATTCGCCTATATTTTCGGAGTTCACGGATGGAGTGTCATTCTTCCTCAGGCCTTGGCCGGTGTCGGTTCGGTTTTTTTGGTATATCTTCTGGTCAAGCCCACCTTCGGTCAAACAGCTGCCTGTTTGGCCAGCCTGGTGATGGCATGTTCCCCCATCGCCGTTGCGGTCAGTCGAACGAATAACATTGACAGCATGTTAGTGTTTACACTTCTTCTCGCAACTTGGATGTTGTTTAGAGGGATTCATAATCGGAAGCTTCCTTGGATTCTTGCAGCCTTTGCCATGATCGGCGTCGGCTTCAATATGAAGATGCTTCAAGCTTATATGGTTGTACCGGCGTTTTACAGATAAAGCCGCCTGAAAGCCTACGGTTTCAATCGTGGGATGAAAGGCGGCGTTGCTCGGCATCCCCTTTTGGGGATGGCAAGAGCAACCAATTTGCTGTATAATCGAACATATGAGCGGTGCTCATCCCACTGGTAGTGGGTTTGTTCCTGTGGACGTCATGGTATGAGGTTCCAGTGGCGAACAAATCTCTCCCACTGGGTAAAA
>NZ_JANRHH010000002.1 GCF_030433435.1 Polycladomyces subterraneus | reverse complement strand
CACACGGCGCTGAACAGCATGACGCTGTTGCAATGGGGAGACGAATTTCAAAAAGAAAAGTATCTCATGCCACAGGCGCAAGGGAAGAAAGTGGGTGCCTTTGGTTTAACCGAACCGAACGCCGGGTCCGATGTGGCCGCCATCCAAACCCGGGCCATCAAGGACGGGGACTCCTACATTCTGAATGGAAGTAAAACCTGGATCTCACTGTGCGACGTCGCCGATCATTTCCTGATTTTTGCCAAAACCTCTCCGGATCAGGGACACCGTGGAATCTCCTGCTTCATCGTGGAACGGACCTATCCCGGGGTAACGACTCGTGGATTCAAGAACAAACTGGGCATCCGGGCCGGGAATACGGGTGAAGTTTTCTTGGAAGATGTGCGAGTCCCCGCTGAGAATCTCGTAGGTGAAGAAGGCGAAGGTTTTAAGATTGCCATGTCCGCTTTGGATAATGGCCGCTTTAGCGTTGCCGCCGGGGCTGTCGGATTGATTGATGCCTGTATCGAAGCGAGCGTCAAGTATGCCCATGAACGGGAAACCTTTGGGAAATCCATCGGGAAACATCAACTGGTTCAACAAATGATCGCCAAAATGGTGGCAGGCTACGAAGCCTCCAAGCTTCTGGTTTACCGGGTCGGCTGGATGAAAAACAAAGGGATCCGCAATACCCGGGAGACTTCCCTCGCCAAATGGTTCGCCTGTGATGCCGCATTCAATGCCGCTGTGGATGCGGTCCAAATTCACGGTGCTAACGGCTACTCCCATGAGTTCCCGGTAGAGCGGTATATGAGAAATGCAAAAGCTCTTGTTATCTATGAAGGAACCAGGGAAATCCATCAAGTGATGCAAGGAAATCCATCAAGTGATGCAAGCAGAATACGCATTAGGTTACCGAAAAGACAAGTAACTCCGAAAAAATCTGCCCTCCTGGCCCTTTGAAGAGGCGAAGGAACTGGTTTAGGCCATAGAACAAGCGGTTACATTTTGATACCATAAGAAAAAGCCCCCTGTCTTCGAGGCTATTCTTATGGAGGAGATGCCATGGGAAAAACAGTGATGCTGGCCGGACACGCCAAATTACCGCAGAGGATGGCAGCCAGGACGGTGTATGAGTCCCTGACCTTGACTGTTGAAATTGACCGGAAATACGGCGTGATCCTAGATGCATCCTGCACCTTGGCTACTCAACATGCCCAAGGTTTTATCGGGTGAATCTTGAGAGGACTTAGCCTGCAAGACGGAGTGGAACCGATTGTGGCAGAAATCCAGAAGTCCTATCATGGAAAGGCACAACAGGCCTTAATCGCAGCCATCCGTGATGTCCATCAGCAATATTTGATTTACACAGGTCAAGTCAAAACACCAAACTAAACGAGCTCCGTTAGCGCTCGTAACGAACCCATTGACGAAATTATCCCCTTCGAGTAGACAGTAAAGCAAGACCCTTACTGTGTAACTTCGAAGGGGATAATATCATTAATGCGGGGTTGTTCCAAGTGGCGAGGGCAGACAATCCTCAAGTAATTTTTATAACTCAAAGAGTATATATATGGGAGATCTTACGTTTGGACAGAAGAAAAAGAAACAAATCGATACAATATCCAGCAGAATACTCAATTATCATCAAAATTGCTGAATTTAATCTCACTGGAACGCTTATGTTGTCCTTTTTTCAATTTCGAATTACGTATAGAACCCAATCGTCCAGTTTATTTGCACTTGACAGGCCCCGAAGGGGTAAAGGAGTTTTTGGAGGAAACCTTCACTTGGATAGGTAATACGGCAGGTTCAGCCCCAAACTCCTAATTGTGACTGAGACTGTTATAAAAAACGGGAGCCGATTCCTTCAGGAATGCGGCTCCCGTTTTGTTGTGAGATATCGTAATTACTTTACCGTCACGATATCTTCTTCACCGTATTGGACTTTGGTGATCTGTATATATTGGACAATTGCATCCGTTATTGCGTTGATATTATTATTGTCACATTCCTCAACCCAATCCGGTCATCCTCGAACATTTGTTGCATTTCATCATGGTGAAGATTCGGATGTATCGGGAGACGCCATTCAATGATAATACTTCCAACATCGTTAAGATTCGCATCTGTCACGGTCTCCCGGTTCTCATTATCATATTGATCCCCCTTAAGAATATTCTCAACAATATATCCGCTAATTAGGGAGCTCTGACAACGCTTTTTTTAGAGGTGGGTTTAGCTCCTCGGATAGATTGGTCACAATTTGATCACACTCAGACTCACCTTGAGGATTCCTTCCTCGATGATTGGAATTGGGTTTGATATACACAGCGGTATGTTTGAGGAGCAAACGTGTTAGAGTCGTCTCTGTAAACCAAAGAGTTTCCGGCACCAGCCACATGAGTTCACATCATGATTCCCCTCGAAGAGCTTGGGCATTTGCCCAGTATGTCCCGCAGGGAAACTGTTTTGACAACGCTTATCTGGAAGAAGATCAGCAGTTCAAGGTTAAATCGGCCTTTTTATGTCTTCATCCATGAATTATTGACTCAAAATTTAGCAAGGTATTTAGCATATTCCAGCGGGTTTTGGAAGGCATTTCGGATCGTCTTTTTATTATGAGATTTATACAGAGAATCTTTTGCCGGCTTGGCATTGGATTCTATGAAATAAACGTCACCTTTTTTGTCCAAACCAAAATCAATGCCCATTTCACCAAAGGAACCATAAACATTTTCGATACAGCGGTACGTTTGGAGTAGGAAATTCTCTATACGCTTTTTAACATCGGAAGAAAAATTTTCTCCATAATTTTCAAGGAATTTATTTAATGGCAGAACGTTGGATCCGGTTCGGGTGCTAGTCACCGGCGATCCTTCAACCCCAATACGCACGGCAATGGAATTAATGACCAGATCACCTGAACCATTTCGCTGAACAGTTGCACGCATGTCTACGTTTCTGTTATCGATACGAAATAAATCAATTCCTTGTTGCATAATGATTTTATCCCCACCAAAAAATCGTTTAACCACGGAGTGAATGTCATCAAAGTTATAATGTTTCTTTATTTTTAATTTTTTTCTATAATAACTAGAATTATATGATTTATCTTTTGTAATCCGCATAACCCTGCGACCCATGCTACCAATAGCTGACTTTAGATAAATAGTGGAATACTTCTTCAACATTTCCTTAAGTTCTTGGGTATCATAAAGTTTGGTTTCAGGAAGGTATGGCTTCATTTCATTGTACTGGTTCAACTTCTCATGTAGATCCCATTTGTCAAAATAATGTTGAGCGTTAACTTTTGAAACAGGAATCTCACTTATTTTCTGACGTACAATTACATGTTTTTTGTCTTTAAACACAGCTCTTCCAGATCCACGATCATACAACACATCGGGGAAAGGATAGGTCCTCCTTTCCCATTTACCACTCAATTCGTTGAAACTGGTTCCCTCAATGGTATTCTCTTTTAAATTAACGTCATTGGTACAAAAATAAAACAATACGGTTTTTGCTTTACGGTTGGTTTTTATCATTTCTAATGATCGAAAGGAGGGATGTTGTTCTTTTAATTTCCGAATATATCTACTGGATGTGAGCAAACCGACTAGCGGCCCCAACCATAAGGTATCTTTTTCAACTTTTAAATTGCACTCCATCCCCGGATTAAACCCACATTTGTTTAAAATATCTTTTGTTAACTGGACGGTGTTCAGAGTCTCATTTTGAATAAAGTGTACATTCTTTATCCATTGACCTATTTTTATTTTGGATATGGATGGATATTGTTTTAATAATTTTGAAGGGAGGGAAACTGAGTTTCGAGAGGTGTTCCCTTTCAGAGCGCCTATTGAAACTACATGTTTCGAGTCATTTGTTAAAATCATATTTGTCATAAGGATCCCTCTTTCGCCCACAATTTGTATTTATTTGTATGCATCTCCCTTATTATCGGCTTGGGCAACTGCTGACTTTACTGATTTTGGGACGTATCAATCAAGTCCAAAATATTCTTCGTGAGACTTTGGAATGAGGCTTGTCGTTGTCTACACCATATTCGTCATGTTCAGCCACTGCCCCACTTCTCGTCACGTCTCCATCAACAAAGCGCCCAAAAGTCCCTCTGTGATTCAAGCCTCATTCCGGGGTTGACACGCCGTGACCACCATCTCCATAGGCCAGCAAGGACTTGTTCGCTCTGCTAGTACCGAGCAAACAGCTCCGTCGAGAATTTGCCATCCCGAATCCGGGGAACACGCAGCGTGATCGTTCCCACCCGGGTGGCGAGTTGGTGAGGGTAAGTGATTTTAAGGGGAACTTGAGCCTGACAGATCTCTGTCGCTGAATATGGCTTTTTGGGTAGGTAAGAGAAGTACCTTAAATGAGGATATGAACCCACTTCAGGATGGAGGTCATATACTGAAGTACCTTTCTGTAAACTAAGCAAAGGGGGATATTACATGCCGCGTTACATCACTGATATTCGCAAGATTAGGGCAATACCGGAGGATAAGCGTGAAAAACTGAGAGCAATAACGGAAAAATTCGTATTTCGAATCAATGACTACTATCTCTCCCTTATTGATTGGGAGGATCCCGACAATGATCCGATCTATAAATTGGTCATCCCCAATGAACGGGAATTAGACGAATACGGCAAATGGGATGCATCCGACGAACACACCAACTATGTCGTGCCGGGCTGTCAACATAAATATGGAACCACGGCTCTTCTCCTGGTATCAGAAGTATGCGGGGCTTATTGCCGTTTTTGTTTCCGCAAACGCCTGTTCCGAAACGATGTGCACGAAACCTCTATGGAAGTGAGCAAAGGCGTGGAGTATATCGCCAATCACCCGGAGATAAATAATGTGTTGTTAACAGGCGGAGATTCGTTGATTTTAGCGACCGGGAAAATCAGACAGATCCTGAAGATGCTCCGTGCAATTCCCCATGTCAAGATCATCCGCTTCGGCACCAAGTTGCCCGCGTTCAACCCGATGCGCATCTACGAAGATGAGGAGCTGCTCCAAACCTTGTCCGAGTATTCCAGGCCCGATAAAAAAATCTACGTCATGGCCCATTTCAACCACCCGCGGGAATTAACCGAGGAAGCGTACCAGGCCATCGACGCCTTACAGCGTGCCGGGGTCGTTTTGGTCAACCAGACCCCTGTCCTGCGCGGGATCAATAACGATCCGGAAGTGCTGGCGGAACTCTTGGACAAACTCTCGTGGGCCGGCGTCGCCCCTTACTATATCTTCCAAAACCGTCCCGTCGCCGGCAACGCCAGCTTCGTTTTGCCTTTCAAAGAGGCCTATGAAGTGATTGAAGAGGCGAAAGCCCGTACTTCCGGTTTGGGCAAACGAATTCGCTACGTTATGAGCCACTCTTCAGGCAAGATCGAAATTTTGGGGATCGATCGGGGAAAAATCTACCTGAAATTCCATCAGGCCCGTCATCCCGACTACTATGGCCACTTCATGGTGTTGGACTGTCCCGACCGGGCCGCCTGGTTCGACGATCTGCCAGGTGCCCAAGCCGTGTTGGAAGCTCAGAAGTCGACTGTTTATTCGAAATAAATGTGTACCAATAATCAAGAAAATGGTCCTCAGGAGCAAATAAACCCAGCGGCCAAATTTATGTTTGGTTCGCTGGGTTTGTCATCAATCTCAGAACCATAGATCGGAAATTGGGTAGTGCCGACCACAGCATCTCTAATCGTTGAAAAAGAAGGAAGCCGTTTCCTTCTGGAAAACGGCTCCCGTTAAGGTATTACTTCACCGACACGATATCTTTTTCACCGTATTGAACTTCGGTTTTGTTCAGTTTGACCGATTCGCCTTCTTGCAAGTTGGTGAACACGATCGGGGTGATGATGGAAGTGGCGTTTTCCTTGATATAGTCCAGATCCACTTCCAGCAGTTTTTGTCCCGGTTTCACTTTGTCCCCTTCGGAGATGAAGGATTCAAAGCCTTTCCCTTGCAGATTGACAGTGTCGATCCCGACGTGAATCAGGATTTCGCGGCCGCCCACGGAACGGATGCCGATGGCGTGCTTGGTCGGGAAAACGTTGACGATTTCCCCTTCAACCGGGGATACCACGACACCTTCCGTCGGTTCGATCGCAAAGCCGTCCCCCATCATTTTTTGGGAAAATACCTGATCGGGCACTTCGGTGATCGGCATCAGCTTACCTGTCATCGGAGAGACGAAGGACTCATTTTCCACCGTCGCGGACGTTTGTGTCTGACCATCGGAATTCTTCTCTTCCGCTTTAAGTTCCGACGGTTTTTTGCCGGCCATGATTTGCTTCATTTGTTCCTTGATCAACTCAGAACGGGGACCGAAGATCACTTGCAAATGGTTCCCCATCACCAATACACCGGAGGCACCCAGTTTTTTCAGCCGATTTTGATCCACTTTCTGCGGATCAGCCACAGAGACACGCAGCCGGGTGATGCAAGCATCCAGGTGAGTGATGTTCTCCTTGTCACCCAGCGACTCTAGCACGCCTTGAGCCAATTCAGCGCCACCCTGGGCCGAGACATTGCTTCCTTCTACGGCTTCATCCTCATCTTCACGTCCCGGCGTTTTGAGGTTCCATTTGCGGATGGCGAAGCGGAATCCGAAATAGTAGATAACCGCAAACACCAATCCCACCGGAATGATCAGCCACGGTTTGGTGTCCAGGTTCCAGTACAGCAGGTAGTCGATAAATCCACCGGAGAATGTCATTCCGGCCTTCACGCCCAGAATGTCCATCAGCATAAAGGAAATACCGGCGAACAGACAGTGAACCACGTACAGAGCGGGCGCCACGAACAAGAACGAGAACTCGATCGGCTCAGTGATCCCCGTCAAGAACGAGGTCAGCGCAGCAGACAACATGATCCCGCCGACCACTTTTTTCTTCTCCGGCCGCGCCTCTTGATAGATCGCCAACGCAGCGGCCGGCAGACCGAACATCATGAACGGGAATTTCCCGGACATAAACGTTCCCGCTGTCGGGTCACCCGCAAAGAAACGCTGTACGTCTCCGTGAACGATTTGACCGGTTGCGGTTTTGAAACTACCGAATTCAAACCAGAACGGAGCATAGAAGATGTGATGCAATCCGAACGGGATCAAGGAACGTTCAATCACACCGAAAATGAATGCCGCCAAGGCCGTATTTTGCGTGGTGACGTAATGAGACACCACATCGATCCCGTGCTGGATCGGGGGCCAGATGTAGAAGAAGGCCACACCCAGCAAGAACGACGAGACAGCCGTCACAATCGGCACAAACCGCTTTCCGCCGAAAAATCCGAGGAATGGCGGCAGTTCGATGTCATGAAAGCGGTTATACAAATATGCCGCCAACATACCGATGATAATCCCGCCAAACACTCCCGTTTGCAGGGTGTCGATTCCCAATACCTTCACTGTTTCCACGCTATGGCCGCCGAATGCTTTGGCCATTTCCCCCATGGTCACGTTCATGATGAGGTAACCGATAACGGCAGCCAAACCGGCGGTTCCTTCGCTGTTGGCCAGACCAATTGCCACCCCGACCGCGAACAGCAGAGCTAGGTTTTCAAAGATGATACCGCCTGCATGCTCCATGATCGGGATGTTCAACACATTCTTATTCCCGAGCCCCAACAGCAACCCGGCCGCGGGCAAAATTGCGACGGGAAGCATCAGCGCTCGACCGACACGTTGCAGTTTCCCAAACGCCTGCTTAAACATCATTTGTCCCTCCCGTTTCAGTATGGCGTTTTATGGGCCGTTTGTTGCATCTTTCTACTGGCAATAAGAAAGGCATGAGCAAAAAAAGGCACTGCAACCGCTTGCAAAAGGGAAGCCCTTTCACTTGCAAACGAAGTTACAGCCTTTTTCCACTCATGCCTGATCGAATCAGTAACACGTGAAAATAAGGCCCATATGATTCAGTTTTTGTGCGACAATCTCTGCAGATGCAACGTCAAGTAGCTGATTTCAGCCGGGTGAACGGGACGATTCAACGAACGTTCCATCACCTTGGCCAATTTCCAAGCCAGATTATAGCACACTGGATATTGCGTTTGCAACAGTTCTTCAAAGCCTTCGGGAATACTGACATCCTCCCCCCGCAGCGTCCGTTCGATGGCATAACGCAAATGCGTAATCAAGCGCAGGTAATCCAAACTTTTTCGATCGATGCGGATTTTCAGCGAGGATTCGACAACGTCAATCAATCGCATGATCAACCGCGAGTGCTGTCGGATTTCCGCCAAGTGGCGCCGTGTCACTGCACTGTGAATGTGAAGTGCGATAAAACCAGTTTCACTCTCAGGCAGCTCTATACCCAAGCGGTCACAGATCATGTCCACAATTTCCTCGGCCACCTCAAACTCCTTTTCATACAATGCTTGGGTTTCGATGAGAAAGGGATTGTTGAACTCCAAACCCTGCTCCAACCGCTTCAACGCGAAACCGACGTGATCGGTCAGCGCGACGTGAATGTGTTCGGAAAGCGGCGTTTGAAAGCGCTCCCGGATCAACCGGACAGCGTCATTCATCAATTCGATCAGACGCTCGTCCACCTGGGAAACCAACTCTTTGTACTGCTCCTGTTCCTTCTTGTCGATCAGCGTGAAGCATTTTTCCACGGCTTCCCGCTCAATCACGTCCCCCGTCTTTTTGCGGAACCCGATCCCTTTCCCGATCAACACCACTTCGTCGTACGAAGGATGTGTTGCGATGACCACGTTGTTGTTCAAGGTTTTTTTGATGACAAATGCGTCTTTCACGGCCCATCCAATCCCTTTCCTGCCGCTTTTCGACACTAATTTTTATGTTACCCGATTTTGAAACCGCGTTCACAGGTGAAACTTCCCAGTCATGTTACAAGTCAGGAATATCCATGCCGGACACTAATTGTAGGGAACGACAAACAGCCTGTCAATCACCTCTTTCTCTTGTGCTATGTCTATTATACACAAATGTTATTTTTTATAATATTTAGATATTTACTCTGGAATATAAACAATTCCTCCGCCCGGGTCACCAAGGCTCAAATTTCATCCGTCTACTGACAAAAATAGGGCAAATGACCAGGTACGGGTGCGGATGACAGTCATACGATACCATTGTCAAATCTTCAAAAGGAGCGAGTGAAATGGAACCTAAGCAACCAATCATGTTACCGTATCCCATGATGCCAACGTCTCCAATGGTGTATCCCCCCATGCAAGACCATTACCATACGATGGATTACTATCAGTTGCGAAAGGCGTACCGTCATTGCAAAAAAGCGTCCAAGATCCTGAAACATCTGATGAAACACTATTATTGGGAAAGCTCGCATTGGGACAGTTCTTCATCGTAAGCCTCCGGATGATCATACGATGATCCTCTCCTTTTATCAAGCAATACTTCTGTCAAAGTTCTGCGAACATCCGTCTGCCCCGCTCCATATCCTTAGCCATACAGTTGGGAGACGGATTTCGCACTTCACCAACAACCCGCTTGGTGCTCCCGTTGGGGACTTTTCGGGCATGCCCTCCGTGATGATCTAATTTTGGACGTGCCATCCGCAACTTGTTTAAGCTCAGTCCCTTTTTACCCATGCCCCTTTCAGGGTTTTCCAATTTCGATTGTTGTTTCCCGTTCCACTATCTCTGCTGCACTGACTATGGACAAATGATCCAATAACGATAGGGTTTGGGAAAGAATTCAACACAGATCGATCCGATACTTCCAATTACATAGATTGTTTTCAGACCCCACATCATCAGTGCGAACAATCTCGCTATCACCTTTACTTCCGTGGGATGAGTTTACGGCTGAGGAATATTATTTCAAAAATTAATCATTCACACTCAATTATAGTTTAATTGGTATATTATTAATGAACAAATAAGAACAATAATAAAAAAAACGTTATTTCCGATATACTTCTGTTGACCCAAATTTATGTATTAATATAAAATCAAAAACTAAATCAGGTGAAACTACGGTTTGATTACAAAGCATCTTTTCCGTCTATAAGGAGGTATAAAATTGGAAGCAGCACTAAAAGTCCGACAACAGTCAAAAGAGCCCGCACAACAGTCCAAACAGAAACATCCGCCGGGTTTATACCTGCTCTTCTTTACAGAGATGTGGGAAAGATTCAGTTACTATGGGATGAGAGCAATCCTAACCTTATACTTAACCACCGCGTTGGTCAGCGGAGGTCTTGGTTTTGAGGAAGGTTTGGCCGCATCTATCTATGGGTTTTATACAGGAGCTTGCTATTTCACACCATTATTGGGTGGATATCTGACAGACCGATTCATCGGTAAAAGGCTTGCTATTACCATCGGCGGGATTACCATGGCACTCGGAAACTTTGTTTTGTTTGCCGAGCAAAGCAGATGGGCCTTATATCTGGGACTGGCTTTACTGATCCTCGGAAACGGCTTCTTTAAACCAAATATCTCTACTCTTGCCGGTGATTTATACGATAAAAACGATAAAAGAAGAGATTCCGCTTTTACCATTTTCTATATGGGTATTAACCTCGGGGCATTGTTCGCACCGCTGGTCTGTGGCTACCTGGCGGAGGATTTCTTTAAAACGACAGTAAACGGACTGGTTCATTACGGTTTCAAATATGGATTTTTGGCCGCTTCCATCGGGATGATTCTCGGTCAAGTCGCTTTTAATGCATTAGCGAATCGTTATCTTGGCGATATTGGAAAGAAACCGACCGGCTATACACCATCGAAAAAAAAGGTAAATCAACCAAAAGCACCGTTGACCAAACAAGAAAAGAGAAGAACGGCAGCGATTCTCATCTTGGCTGTCTTCGTTGTTTTCTTTTGGGCCGGTTTTGAACAAGCAGGAACCTCACTCACTCTCTATACGCAATATTTTATCGATAGACAGGTCTTTGGTTGGGAAGTCCCGATCTCCTGGTTCCAAGCCGTCAACCCGGTATTTATCATCCTATTGGCGCCGATTATTTCTATGCTGTGGGTCAAGCTAGCCAATACAAAACGAGGAGATCTGGCCATTCCTACCAAAATGGGACTGGGTATGATCCTTCTCGGATTAGGTTACATGGTTTTGGTATTGGCCGTACTGCAAACTGGTAGCGATGAACATCATATTTTGCATAAAGCACCCTTATTATTCATCGTTGTCACCTACCTGTTCCACACTCTTGGTGAGCTGTTCTTGTCACCAGTAGGATTATCCATGGTGAGCCGGATCGCTCCGGCCAAACTGGCGTCACTTCTAATGGGCGTATGGTTGGCTAGTACCGGCATTGCCAATATTTTAGGTGGTCAATTGGCTGCATTCACTCAAACGTTAGGGTATTTAGAAGTGTTTGGCTTGATAGGGATAATGTCGATCTTCTTTGGTTTCATCCTGCTGCTCATTTCCAAGAAATTGGTTAACATGATCGAATAGATTTCAGAACGAACCCGTCCAGGGAATTTCAACCCGAAACTGTCAACTTAGAGAACCTTGTCCCCCAAGACCATTTGCTTAGAAAAAACTATGAAACATCGATTTCTCATTTATCGCGGAAAATTACCGTCCATTTTATTGTGAAGACAATGGGTGTCTCCTGACACCTTTCTTCGAAAAGAGCCAGGGGTTTGTCATCAATCTCAGCACCGCTTCGGCGGTGCTTTTTATCTTCCTTCCACTGTTTCCGAATTTGTATACAGCAGGATTTTTGGTTGATTTTGCCTGCACAGGAACTCAAACAAAGGGTTTGTCCCATTTTAAAAATTCGATAATCTCGGAGTACTTGATCCATATACGCAATACTGGAGTGGTGCGCATGCAGACAACCCAGTTTTTACTTCATTATATATTTTCCCGCCCTCCGTGCGTCTCCGTTCCTGGTACGCTTGTTATCTTGAGCCTATCAAAGAATCGCCCTTTCTACCATCAATCTGCTACGTTGACTTTTCATCGGGAATCCATTATTGTTCGACTTGTCACACTTATAAAAACGGAGGCGAATCCGTATGGCCACGGAAACCAATCAACAAATCCTGTTGGTAAAAAGACCCAAAGGGATGCCGAAGGAGGAACATTTTCAGCTGGTTGAAGGGCCAATTCCTCAACCGGGAGAGGGAGAGGTACTCGTTCGTACCTTGTACTTGTCTGTCGATCCCTACATGCGGGGCAGAATGAGCGATCGAAAATCGTATGTGCCGCCTTATCCGCTCAATGAAGTCGTCACCGGCGGAGTGGTGGGTGAAGTGGTGCAGTCGCGAGCAGCGGATCTGAAAGAAGGAGACATCGTGCTCGCTCACTACGGTTGGCAAAAATATGCGGCCGTCAAGAGCAATCAGGTGAGAAAATTGAATCCGGAGCTCGCCCCGATTACCACCGCTCTCGGCGTATTGGGAATGCCAGGCCTCACTGCCTATTTCGGAATGCTGGAGATCGGGAGACCGAAACCCGGAGAGACCGTCGTCGTTTCTGGTGCCGCCGGGGCAGTTGGCACGGTTGCGGCACAGATCGCCAAGATCAAAGGTTGTCGGGTAGTGGGCATTGCCGGGTCCGAAGTGAAGATTCAATATCTGTTGGATGAGCTCGGTTTGGATGCGGCGATCAACTATCAAACCACACCGAATTTGAAAAAGGCGTTGGCCGAAGCATGTCCAAACGGTGTCGACATTTATTTTGACAATGTGGGCGGCGAGATTTCGGACGCGGTCATTTCGCTTCTCAATCACGGTGCCCGCATTCCCTTGTGCGGTCAAATCTCTCTGTACAATCTGGAGAAACCGGACATCGGGCCGCGCATTCAGCCTCAACTACTGATTACCAGCGCATTGATGAAAGGATTTATCGTGACGGACTATGTGGATCGCTTTGAAGAAGGAACCCGGCAGTTGGCGCAGTGGCTGAAGACAGGTCAACTGAAATACACGGAACATATCGTGGAAGGATTCGAAAATACCGTAAAAGCGTTCTTGGGGCTGTTTACCGGAGAAAATTTGGGTAAACAGCTGGTGAAAGTGGCTGAACGCACGCAGTAAACGATGCGGACGTGCATGAGCTGACTAGGGAATGTCTTTGACAAATAGTGAAACCACGGGAACCCTTTCCCCTGAAGTGAGTTCACCATGTGGGGAACGAGTCGGGGAAGGGGTTCCCTGAGAGTGCCTCCTATATCCTGTAGCAACCGACTATGTCATGCCGTATCGATTGAAGATACATCATGACGTCGTCTTTCAATTCCTCTCGTTCGAGGGCGAATTCAATCGTGGCTTGGATATAGCCCAATTTGAGCCCACAAACTCCAACCCCAAAATCGGTTGGGTTCGACTGATCGCGTTGAGCGCATCGGTCAGCTGGATCTCCCCTCCTTTGCCCGGAGACGCCTTCTCCAATAACGGAAAGATGGACGGTTCCAGAATATATCTTCCGATAACAGCCAAATGGGATGGCGCCTGATCCCGTCTCGGCTTTTCGACGAGTCCTTGAATCTGCCATAATCGGTTGGAGAAACGGTCAAACGTATTCATGGAAGCAGGGGATATAATCCCGTATCTGTCCACTTCATCTTCAGGAACTTGTTGTAAAGCGATTACATGCGTTTGGGATTGTTCTTGACACTCCACACGGCTAAAGCCGTGGGATTCTTGAGTGGTTAACGCCCTCAGTCCATTTCTGTTTCGGGCAACCCTCAAGCTAGGGCTGTGTCATCAGCCCATCCCACCCGGTTAGCACGTACCCGGATGGGCGGCACACCTGTTACCAGTGTGCTAGGCTACTAACCCTGAAATGGCTTTGGCGATGTTGATCGCCCCATTCAGATCAGCGTGGATGGTGTATCCGCACTGTTTG
>NZ_JANRHH010000001.1 GCF_030433435.1 Polycladomyces subterraneus | reverse complement strand
TTGGTTGGCATGGTGTCACTGAACCGAAGTACAGTGCTCAACCTGTACGCATCCTGATTGGATGCCCCCGAATTTATTCGGGGGAGGATGTCACTTAGTTTTTTCAGAAGAGTTACAACCATTGTCTGAGGCAAATAGGGATTCTGCCGGATGGGCGGCCGCCGACACCGGAGATATAATGGGGACAACTCCCAATCAAAACAACTCTCCGAAGGTGGTGGGGCGATGCGGCGCCGGATGGTAGTTGTGGCTTTGATTTGTCTGCTGTTGATGACCTGGATGATGCCTGTCGGAGGAACTCAAGCGGCTTCTTTACCAAAAGTAGATCCGATTTTGCAAAACGTGGGTCAATTGGCCAAGTTGACAGATTTGTCCCGGGTGCGTGCTGTCGTTACCTATTATGATCAACCGACGGCTGCAGATGTGTCGCTGCTTCAGGCGTTGGGGCTGAAGATACGGACATTTCGGCATTTGCCGATGGTGGCGGTGGAAGGCCCTTACGTACAACTGCAGCAGTTGTTCCAGCGAGGAGAGATTCGTTCCATCTACTATGACAAGCCCCTTCGGTACCTGTTGAAGGACAGCGTTCCGTATATCGGGGCGGATCGTGTATGGAACAATTTGGGTTATACTGGAAAAGGCGTCACTGTGGCGGTGATCGACTCTGGCATCGATGCGACGCATTCCGACCTCAAATTCGGAGACAAAACAATTCAAAATGTGAAGATGTTGTTGGGGAATTCGCTGTTCGGCGGGGATACGGTTTATCTCGAAAATGTGCAGAACACCGATACCACCAGCGGTCATGGAACGCACGTTTCTGGAATCATCGCGGGTAATGGTACGGCCAGCGACGGGACGTACAAAGGGGTGGCACCCGGAGCCAAGCTGGTCGGGATCGGCACGGGGGAAGCCATCACCATCATATGGGCTTTGGAAGCGTTTGACTATGTATTAGAAAAGAAGGATACGTATCATATCCGGGTGATCAGCAACAGTTGGGGTACGTCGGGTGATTACGATCCAAATGACCCCATCAACGTGGCCAGCAAGAAAGCGCACGATGCCGGTATGGTCGTCGTATTTGCGGCGGGGAACGAGGGGCCGGACAATAACACGCTGAACCCCTATTCGGTGGCGCCATGGGTGATCGGGGTGGCAGCCGGGACCAAAGACGGCAAGCTGGCTGATTTCTCTTCGCGCGGCGTGCCGGGAGATCCCTTGCTCCATCCGACCATCACCGCCCCGGGGGTGGACATCGTATCCACCAGATCGGCCACCGGTTTGGTGTTGAATCTGTTGGGGACCAAAAAAGACGTGCAGTACATCCCGCCTCAGTATCTGCCGTACTACACTACAGCGAGCGGCACCAGTATGGCCACGCCGCATATCTCCGGTGTAACGGCATTGATGCTGGAAGCCAATCCGCAATTGACACCCGATCAGGTGAAGAACCTGTTGGTACAGACGGCCCGTCCGATGAGCGGATATCAGAAGTATCAGGTGGGTGCGGGATATGTGGATGCGTATCAAGCCGTTGTAGCAGCGAAAAACGCACCGTAAAAAAGCGGGAAGAAAAAGAGACGCTAATCGCTGATGCCAAATAACCCAGGTTGCCGTAGGGCGCCTGGGTTTTACCCGTTTTGGGGCGAGGGAGATAACGATTTCATGAAAAATGGAGCGTCAGGGATGGATCGTCACCGATGTACCAATACCGACTCTTCGGCCAAGATCTTCTACGTCTTGGTTGTACATGCGGATACAACCCCTGGATACCATCTTGCCAATGGAGGACGGGCGATTGGTGCCGTGGATGCCGTAACCAGGTCGGGACAGCCCCATCCAAAGTGTACCGTAGGGACTGAGAGGGCCGCCCGGTCGACTGTATGGATAGGGAACCTTGTTGATGATTACATATCGGCCGACAGGGGTCCGCGTGAGAATTTTGCCGATTCCGATTGGATAGCTTCTGATCAGCGTATTTCCCTCATATAAAAACAGACGTCTTCTTGACAGGGAGATGTCAATTCTGGGCAAATTCAACACCCTCCTTTTACATCAGTTTATGTTCACATCAGTTTATGGGCGGAAGGGTGTCGGTGTGAGGGTGATGCCGATGAATGTATATGGAGGCATCCAAAACTGGCTGGTTTCTCCTCGCGTGGCGTACCGGGAAAGCGATTGGACAGTATTCACCAGATACGCTCTAATCACTAACATTTCTCGCGGAAACGAATTTTTTTGCTATAAAGGGCATGTCTTGTTGCTATTCTGAATTACTTGTAGACGTGCAAGTCGTTTTTCCATAAAAAATGAATAAAAATAGGCAACCCATTTGCTCGGGTTGCCTTTTATCCTTTTGCCGGCATATTGGCGGACGAGTTCTTCTCTTCGGCCAGCACCCGCAACGGCAGCTGCCAGCCAAAATAAAATGACATGGTGCGCAACATGACGATGGCGACGAACAGGGCATACAGTTCCCAACCTTGCCGTACCATTTTCAATCCGATCAGCAGGCCGATCACCATCGCCCAAATCGCGTAAATCTCGCCGCGAAACACGAGTGGTTTGCGGCCGGCCAGCACATCACGGATGATTCCGCCGCCGATCCCGGTCAGCACTGTGGCCGCGACGACGGCGACGAGCGGGTGGTGCGCCTGCACGGCATAAATTGCGCCTTGGATCGAGAAAGCGGACAAACCGACGGCATCAAAGAAATCAATCCACTTTTTATAGTTGTTGATCCAACGGTCCGGTGATACATAGGCCAACACAATGGCGATCAGGGCCGTTGTGATCAGAGCTTCCTGTTTCCACAACATATGGACGGGAAGGCCGATCAGCAGGTTGCGGATAATCCCCCCGCCGAAAGCGGTGACGAATCCGAGGACGAGTGCGCCCAAGATATCGTATTTTTCCTCCATCGCCACAATGGCGCCACTGATGGCAAATGCTGCAATGCCCATGATATTGAACACGTCCCACGTCATCTTCATCACCCCCATCCGTAAACGATCAGCATACCAATCTCCCATTATATTGACCGTTATGAAAGAATCAATAGGATTTTTTCGGGCAATGAAAATGGACTGAGATGAATACGTTTAAAGCGAAACGCCAAGAGGGCATCATTCGGTTTGGAGGAGGTATGAGGTTGCTACGGCGTTTGTGGTGGGTGTTGTACGGGCTCTTTTTCTTTTTGTATCTGGATCGATGGGTAGAATACGTCGATGACAAACAGGAAGAAATGTTGTCCGTTTCTGGCCCGTTTTACCCGTATTGGATTCCGGTGATTGTTTTTTCCTTATGGACAGGGGCGTTGATGGGGATTCCACTATTGCTTCGGCGCGTGGGTCAACCTGGTGTGTGGAAATGGAATCGGGAAAACTTCGTATTGGTGATCCCTGCGTTTATTTTCTCTGTTTCGCCCTTGTTGATGTACTCCCCGTCTTGGAGTGAAAATGTGATGAAGGTGTTTCCCTTTCTCGCCCGGGTGGATGTCTCCTTTTTCATCCTGTGTGGTGTAGTGAGTGGCTATTTTTTGATAGAAGGATGGGAAAAACGGGAGAGTGGGAAATCAAAATAGCCCCGGTCGGGTGAATGAAGCCGGGGAGATAAACGGGTCTGAAGTTCTCATCCTCTCTGGTCATGACTGATCATCAGCATGGTTTCCTTCGTTTTGTTCTTCCGACCATTTTTTTCGGTCCCACAAACGGAAAAACGGATAATAGATCAGCCCAGCCACCGACACGTTGACCAGCTGAAGTACCGCTCCCTTCCAACTTCCCGTCGCTAACCAGCCGCCGAATCCGATCGGTGTTGTCCAGGGCACCAGTGCGTAGGGACGCGGTACCCATCCCAATTCCATCGCCGTATAGGTGAGGGTAGTAGTCGCGATGGGAACGAGTACGAAGGGGATGATCAGCAGCGGGTTCATCACGATGGGCAGGCCGAAGATGATGGGTTCGTTGATATTGAACAGTCCTGGCGCAATGGCGATGCGCCCTAAACTTTTCAACTGGCGGGACCGGGCGAAAAACAGGAGCAGCAAGGTGAGTGACAAGGTGGTCCCCGTTCCGCCGATGTTCAGGAACAAATCAAAAAACTGGTTACAGACCGTATTGGGGATGGCGGTACCGGCCATCTTCGCATCTTGATTCTGCAAGGTAAGACTGAGGAAAACGGGAGCCATCACGCTGCCGACGACAGCGTCGCCGTGAATGCCGATCGCCCAGAGCAACCCCATCAACAAAGCGGAGATCAGTGCGCCGCTGAATGTGCCGCCCAGGTAGTGCAGGGGACCCGTCAACGATTGTTGTACCACTTGATGGATGGAGATGCCCCATGTGTGTTCCAACAACAGACGGACACCCCATATCACGATCATCACCAGCATTCCCGGAAGCAATGCTGCAAACGAACGGGCCACTGCCGGAGGGACACTGGCCGGCATGCGGATCACCCAGTCACGTCGGACGAACCAGCGGAGAATTTCCACGGTAAATACAGCCAGTACGATTCCGACGAACAACCCTTTGGAGCCAAGATACAGCACCGGTAACTGATCGTTTTGCAAGGGGGTTGCCAATAAAAATGCAATCAAACTGATGGTCGCTCCGGCCAGGGCATCCAACTTGTATCGTTCGGCCAGACGGTATCCGATCGCCAGTGTGGCGATCAGGGCCATCATGTGAATGCCCGCTTGAACCGGCATGAGTAGCGACGGACGATACGGATTCACCCACCGATCCAGTGCCGCGATTGGGGGGAATGCGAGAATCAGGAAGAAGGAACCGATGATCACAAACGGCATGACCGCGATCAAACCGTCACGAATCGCTTGGAGATGGCGCTGTTCTGCGATTTTGCCGGCGATGGGCAGAAGGGTCCGCTCCAACCATTGGATTAAGCGGTTCATCCATTTCCCTCCTCAGGGTGTTGGCAAACAGGCTAATGCTTGTTTGAGTGCCCGTTGCCCGTCAATCATGCCGTATGCGACCGGATCGATCACCGCGATTGGAATGCCGTTAGCATCGGCGATGGACTTGAGATGGTTCCATTTGTGACGGATTTGCGGCCCCAGCAGGACTACGTCGAATTTTCGCACCACTGAGGCAAACTCGTGTATGCCGATCGATTGGATGTCGACAGTCATCCCTCGGTCCCGGGCGGCCTGCTTCATCCGTTCCGCCAGCAAACTGGTGGACATCCCACCTGAACAACACAGCAAAATGCGCAATGAAATCAACCTCCGTATATGAATTGATTGGGCTTGGCCTAATTTAATATATGGACGGAATCCGTATTTATTTCCAAATAGTCGGATGATTGCTTGCAATCCGAGCGATAGATAATTAAAATTATTAATTAACAGGGAGTATTACGCACAATAATCTGAAAGCGGTATCAAGAAAGTGGATGGAGGTGGTAACCATTGAAACAGGATGTATTGTTGAATGCCGGTTGGATCGATTACGTGTTTGTCTTGATTTATTTCGTATTTGTGATTGGGATCGGATGGATGTTGAAAAGCAGGGCCAAAACGGGGGAGGACTTTTTCCTGTCGGGACGCTCGATTCCGAGCTGGATCACCAGTTTGGCTTTTCTGTCGGCCAATCTGGGGGCGTTGGAAGTATTAGGAATGGCGGCCAACGGTGCAGAATACGGTTGGATGACCACGCACTTTTACTGGATTGGGGCCGTACCGGCGATGTTGTTTTTGGGGTTGTATATGATGCCGTTTTATTATGTCTCCCGTGTGCGGTCGGTTCCGGAATATCTGAAATACCGTTTCAATGAGGCGACCCGTGGACTGAATGCCATTTCCTTCGCGATTATGACAGTGTTGGTCTCCGGGATCAGCCTATACTCGATGGCATTGATTTTCCAAGTGTTGGTGGGCTGGTCTATCAACGTCAGCGTGCTGGTCTCGGCATTGGTGGTGTTAATTTACGTGGGACTGGGAGGATTAACCTCTTCCATCTACAATGAGGTCATTCAGTTTTTCCTGATTTGGCTCGGGTTATTGCTGATCCCCATCCTAGGCCTTCACGAACTGGGCGGGTGGGATGCGATGATTCAGCGTCTGCCGGAATCCTTCGGTCATCTGTGGGCAGGTTTGGACCATCCCGAACATAATGCGATGGGGATTCACTGGTTGGGTGTTGTGTTGGGCTTGGGTTTCGTATTGTCGTTCGGTTATTGGACGACGGATTTCCTCGTGGTGCAACGTGCATTTGCCGCGCGGGATTTGCGTTCGGCTCAATTGACACCGATCTACGCATCGCTGTGGAAAATGCTCGTCCCTTTTCTGGTGATCATCCCCGGCTTAATCGCAGCGGTGCTGTTCCACAATCTCGGTAAGCCCGGAGGACCCAGTTATAATTTGGCGTTACCGCTGCTGATGGAACGGTATTACCCGCCGGGAATGCTGGGGCTCGGCTTGACGGCGATGTTGGCCAGCTTCATGAGCGGTATGGCAGGAAATGTGACCGCTTTCACGACGGTGTGGACGTATGACATTTATCAGGCATACATCAAAAAGGACGCCAGTGACGAGCATTATGTGAAAATGGGTCGTTGGGCAGTGGTGATCGGCGTGCTGATCAGTATTGGAACGGCTTATCTCGCCGCCGGTTACCCCAGTGTGATGGATTATATGCAGATGCTGTTCTCCATCTTCAATGCGCCGCTGTTTGCCACGTTCCTGATGGGGATGTTTTGGAAGCGGGCCACGCCGTGGGGCGGTTTTTGGGGCTTGGTTTCCGGCACCGCGGGTGCGCTATTGCTCAACGTGGCTCTGCCGGAGCACTTTTTCACCAGCCCACAGGAAGGTAACTTTTGGCGTGCCTGGTGGGCATGGGTGATCACAGTGGCGGTGACGGTGATCGTCTCGTTGTTCACCAAACCCAAAACGGAAGAGGAACTGAAGGGCCTGGTTTACGGGACCACTCCCCTGCCTTCGTATCAGGGTTGGAAATGGTACCAGCGACCGGGTTGGGTGGCAGTGGTAGCCACGGCGTTGTTGGTGGGACTCAATTGGTACTTCTGGTGAGGAGGGACAAGGAATGAGGCGTTCTTCTATTTGGCTGGATCTTCGCTTTTTGACGGGTGTGTTGTTCGTGATCTACGGGATTATGCTGATGGTGTACGGGGTGTTGTTTCACCCGCAAACGAAGATATTGACCGGGTGGAACATCGATTGGTGGTGGGGAATCGCCACCTTCGCCTTCGGAGCTTTGTTTCTTGTGGCACCGTTGTGGCGTACCCGGCGGGAGAATCGGAGATGAAGATGTCTGAATAATAGCGAAGGGCAGCCTTTTTCCGGCTGGGAGAACACGTTGCAAGAAGAGGGGATGTTTACCAACCAGACACGTCCTGAGGCGTGTCTGGTTATTTCTTGAAGCGAAGCTTTTCCGAGTGAGCGATTTTCTCAATCCCGACTAAGCGGTGAACCGGAGAAACTCAGGTTTGAGTCGCGGGCAAATTTCTTGTGAGCGAAGCGTACTTTTCCTGTGTCCTGCACTTCCGGTTTATTCAAGCGTCCTTGATATACTTCCAGAGAGATTCATGTTGGACGGATACGGGGAATATTTTGTGTCACCAACTTCTCCCTGCGCGACAGCCCGTGGTTGTCCGTTATAATGTAAGAGAAGAAATACGCAATGGGAGCGGTCGTATGATCAGAAACGCTTTTCGGCGCATCCGTCTCGAATACCTCAAACTTCTACGCACCAAGGGCGCACCGTCGATTGTGGCCAAAGGGTTCGCCCTTGGCGTCTTTTTGGAATTTATCACATTGCCCACCTTGGGAATCGCCTTTTTCCTGCTGTATCCGCTCAACTTGTTGTTCCGGGGCAGTCTGCCCGCCGCACTGATCGGGTACCTGATGGGCAAAGTGATTTTGCCCGTATTTTTGTATATCAATTATACGTTGGGTAACCGATTGATCGGCGGGAGCAATAAAGCCGTTGGTTCACCGCATTGGCATGATTTGACTACCTGGCACACATGGAAAGAAAAAGGATTGGCATTCTTCGTGGGCAGCGCCATCGTGGGAGCGGTGGTGGCTGTTGTCGGATACGTGCTGGTCTATTGGGCCTTGATATCCTATCGTCGTCGTAAGGAACGGCGGAATCGGATCTAGGGTGTGCCGTATCCGGGAAAAAATCCCTGTCACGGTTGCGCCCTTGACCGTATTATGGGCGATTGGTATGATGATCCCATATAAGGACAGCATAAGGTTATCATCATGGCATCATGCTACCGACTGAGGTCGGTTCCTCACAAGCGATCGGTCGACCGAGTCCCGTATCGCCAGGTCGAGCGGTACAGACCCGGTCTTTTTGTATGGAATCTTGCCTGTGGAAGGAGTATGTGGGGATGGACAAGCCGATGGAACGTGTGGTGGTACTGGATTTTGGCGGGCAATACAACCAGCTGATCGCCCGCCGGATTCGTGATCTGGGTGTGTTCAGCGAATTGCTTCCGTTTGATATCAAGGCGGACCGGCTGCGGGAGATGCAACCGAAAGGCATCGTGTTTTCCGGTGGACCGGCAAGCGTCTATGCCGAAGGGGCGCCCAAGTGCGATCCGGCCATTTTTAAGTTGGGTGTACCCATTTTGGGGATCTGTTACGGAATGCAGTTGATCTCGGCCCATTTCGGTGCCCGGGTGGAACGAGCCCACAAGCGTGAATACGGAAAAGCGGAAACCGAAGTGGTATCCGATTCTCCCTTGTTCCGCGACATGGACCGTCGACAATTGGTGTGGATGAGCCACAGTGATGTGGTGGTGGAACCGCCGTCCGGCTTCCAAGTGGATTGTCGGACCGAATCGGCGCCCGTGGCTGCGATGAGTGATCCGAATCGGCGCATCTACGCCGTCCAATTTCATCCGGAAGTACGTCACACCGTTAACGGCGACGAAATGATCCGCCGTTTCCTGTATGACGTTTGCGGATGCGAAGGGAACTGGAGCATGGAAACCTTTATTGACGACACGATCCGGGAAATCCGCGAGCGTGTAGGGGACAAAAAGGTGTTGTGTGCACTAAGCGGCGGTGTGGATTCCTCCGTCGCGGCTGTCCTGATTCACAAGGCGGTAGGAGAGCAACTTACCTGCGTGTTTGTGGATCACGGATTGTTGCGCAAAGGGGAAGCGGAGAGCGTGATGCGCACGTTCGCCGACCATTTCCATATGAACGTGGTCAAAGTGGACGCACGGGAGCGGTTCTTGCAAAAACTGAAAGGTGTGACCGATCCCGAGCAAAAACGGAAAATCATCGGCAACGAATTCATCCGCGTGTTTGAGGAAGAATCCGACAAGCTGGGGGAACATCATTTCCTCGGGCAGGGTACACTGTATACTGATATCATCGAGTCCGGTACTGCCACGGCGCAGACGATCAAATCCCACCACAACGTGGGCGGTCTGCCGGAGGACATGCGGATGGAGTTGATCGAGCCCCTGAACACCCTGTTCAAGGATGAAGTGCGGAAAGTGGGCGAAGAGCTCGGACTGCCCAAAGAGATTGTGTGGCGGCAACCCTTCCCGGGTCCGGGGTTGGGCATTCGCGTGATCGGTGAAGTGACGGAGGAGAAGCTGACGATCGTGCGGGAGTCGGATGCCATTTTGCGTGAGGAAATCCAGCGTGCCGGTCTGGATCGGGAGATCTGGCAGTACTTTACCACACTTCCTGATTTCCGCAGTGTGGGTGTCATGGGGGATGCTCGCACTTATGCGTACACGGTTGGTATTCGAGCCGTCACCTCCGTTGACGGGATGACGGCGGATTGGGCACGGATTCCGTACGACGTGTTGGAACGCATCGCCAACCGGATCGTCAATGAAGTGGACGGTGTCAACCGTGTCGTCTACGATATCACCTCCAAACCCCCGTCGACAATTGAGTGGGAGTGACAGAATAACGACGGAGCCTGATCTGGGCTCCGTTTTTTTTGCCTCTCATTTCTCCGTATGATGTCCGTTCATTTGCTTCACATTATAAGATGAAGAAACCGGAGAGGGTGGATGATGGGTGAAACGACGGCGGATCATGCGGAGATGTGGGTTGATAGCTACTGGATGGTTGGTAGGGTTGTTGCTTTGGCAAGGGACGGTGTCAGCCGCACCTTGTCCCCCGGTTACCCAACAGATCATTCAACTGGCACACGAGAAAGCGCAGGCGGTGAACAGACGGGATTGGGTCTCTTTTCGGCGTGTACTTCACCCGGATCGTCCGGTCTACATGCAAGAACAGAAACGTTGGTTCCAAGACGCAATCCGTTACGTCGATCGCGGTTCATACCGACTAGATGTCCTTTCGGTCATTCCGTACCGTCCGTATCAAGTATTGGCCTGGGTGGAGCAGTCTTATCGAAGGAAAGGCACCCGATATGCCGTCAAGTTTCCTCTCTTGTTTCAACGGACAGATCAAGGATGGCGTGATTCAGATTATCCGTTTCAGAACATGACGGGAACAGGCGTGATCGTACGTTATACCGACCGACGGTTGCTCGATCAGGCTACAGTGGCGTTGGAAACAGTGCAGCGGTCACTGGTACAGTTCCGTTCCAAATATGGGTGGACACCCGGACGCGATGTGGAGGTGAAGTTGTATCACCATCCGGAGGTATTCAGACAATCGGTCAAATTGTCACTCCCCATGTGGGCGGCCGGTTGGCATGAAGCAGGACAGGCGATCAAGTTCGTCGGTCTGTCGAATGTGGACGACTGGGAACCCTCGTTTGCCATGGGGATTGTTCACGAGATGACGCATCACATGATCAGTGAATTGACCAGTGACAATGCGGCATATTGGTTACAGGAGGGAGCGGCCGGTTACTATCAGTCCCATTTGCTCCCAGGATTGAAGGAGCATGAAGATTCGACGGGGTCGGTGTCATCGAGGTGGACGATCCGTGATTTGGAACAGCGCAATCTGGAACGGCTGTCGGATGTGGAAGCTGCCCGGTTCTATGCACAATCCCGTGATTTCTTCCGATTTTTGATCGACCGTTACGGAGAAAAGAAATTGCGACGGCTTTTTGCCGTCTTGGCGATGTTTCCCGTGATCGACCAAGATAGTTCAGATAAACTGGCGATCTGCAATGCACGCACAAGGAAAGCGGTGCAAAAGGCTTTGGGCCAAACGTTGGATCGGATCAGTGTGGAATGGGTCATCCACAAAAGAAAGGAGGTGGGAGATAAGGGGATTGAGAAAGGGAGCGGAACGTAGGATGTGTATGAATTTCCCGCGAGGTCAGGCGGGATTGTGTTCATGAAAAAAAGTGTTGACGAAACATGTCGACCGTGATATATTAATTCCTGTCGCCGATGCGGACGGGTTGTCCGGAAGGCGGCGAAAAAAATCTCGAAAAAAAGTGTTGACAAGATGAA